>NZ_CP086654.1:1800000-2100000 GCF_020883535.1 Staphylococcus ratti
CATCATTCGCACGCAAATCGTCCATTGTTTCGTAGATTTCTTCAATCGTTTCCCCTAAACCAACCATAAGACTTGATTTCGTTGGTACGTCTGGTTGTAATTCTTTAGAACGACGTAAAAATTCCAACGTACGATCATATGTGGCACGTGCACGTACTCTCGGTGTGAGACGACGTACGGTTTCGATATTATGGTTAAGAATATCCGGTTTAGAAGCCATTAATGTTTTAAGCGCTTCGTAATCCCCGCCCATATCAGACGGTAAAATTTCAATAGTTGTAAATGGATTGCGTTCACGTACTTTACGTACTGTTTCAGCATACACATTTGAACCTGCGTCTTTTAAATCATCACGTGCTACCGCTGTAATAACCACGTGCTTAAGATTCATTAACTCAACCGACTCTGCTACGCGTTCTGGTTCTTCTAAATCAAGCTCATTTGGCAATCCAGTTTTAACCGCACAAAAACGACACGCACGCGTACACACAGCCCCCAAAATCATAAACGTTGCTGTACGACGTGCTCCCCAACATTCGTGAATGTTTGGACACTTGGCTTCCTCACATACCGTATGTAGGTTTTTTTCACGCATCATTTTTTTGAGCCCAGTATAGTTCTCATTAGTGTTTAATTTTATTTTCAACCAATCTGGTTTACGTAGAATTTCTTCATTTTTTGTAGCCATAACAGCAGATACCCTCCTGTAGTTTTAGGTCTCATTACATTATAACGAACTTTGACTTAAATTAAAATCTAGTGGCTTAATTTCATAGACGCAATAATTTTTCTTTGAAAATGTCTCGCAAAAATTCAGGCATAAGATACGAAACAGCTTCATCTTTTAATAACGGAAAATAACGTCCAAACGTATACATGTCCACAGTACCTAATGTATACGTTTCCTCATCTATAATTTCACGGCCTTTTACAAAACAACGTTGAGAAGAAGCAATATACCCTGCTTCATATAGAATATAACCACCAAAGATATCACCACGAAAACCTAATCCTTGTGCATGTTGATGGATATACTCATTTTGACTTGCTAATAGAATGATTTCTTTTAATTTTCGTCCACTTAATTTGACTCGGACCGTATTAATGGGATGTGGCAACATTTGATGAATATCATACTCTGTCAGTTGCTTATGACGATACCCTTTTACAACTAATCCTGCGTTGATAATTGTGCAATCTGCCTCTGTAAATTCATAAATACTTTCCGCGAGCAGATAGCTCACTTTAGTAATACAATGAGTTGCACTATCTAAGGTCATCGGCTTAGCTATGACTGGCTCGTTTAATAAAGCACGTCCCTCTGAGTCAAAGTCTGTTTCAACTTCTGGCAAAGTAGCTAACGCATGAAGTCTCGCACACTTATGAATGACTTGGCCATCTTCAATATCTAATGTCACTTCACCTAAGAAGTCTCCGTATTTACCAGCTGCAGCCATGAGCACGCCATTTTCTATTTGACCTTTTTCAAAATAATGATGTGTGTGCGCACCAAATATCACATCAATTTCAGGAAGTTTTTCACACAGCATTTCATCAAAAAATATACCCACATGACTCATTACAAGTAGCACATCATATTCATTTTTATGGCTCACTATTTCAGCTTTAATCGCTTCAAACGGGTCGGTTACGACCCAGTCTAAAGCACGATAAAATGGTGTAAAAGGCGCTGTTACAGCAACAAACAACAACCGGACTCCATCGATATTTTTTATAATAGAAGACACGAAATTTTCAGGTAATGCCCCTTTGTCATCAAATACGTTTGCACATGTAACCGTAAAATTAGCATCTGAATATAACGTTTGTAGGGCTTCGTGTGAGAGTGTCATCCCTTCATTATTTCCAATCGTAGCAATATCACAATCGGCATCATTTAACAATGCCACATTACGTTTCCCCATCGTCCCTTCTGTTACAGGTAAAGACAAATCAACGTGATCACCAATATCAATGTAAAGCGAAGGATGACCTAATAATGAGCGATAATCTGCCATATAACGTGCGATACGTTGATACTCATGCAAATGACTATGTATATCGTTAGTATGATAAATTGTGATACGCATATACCTCTCTCCTTATCCTGCTATTGTTTGAAAAATTAAGTACATGCCTAACGCCAACATGACGATACGCAAAATTAAAACAATGACATCTGATTTTATCGCTTTATTAACTTTCACACCAATTTGCGCACCAATGTAGCTAGAAATAATTAATACAATACCATACCCCCATACGACATGGTTTAAAAGAATGTGACCGATTGAACCAGCTAAGCTCGAAAAGAATATCATCATCATACTTGTCCCTACCGCAACATGTGGTGGAAAACGGAAAACGAGCAACATTAATGGTGTCATTAATGCCCCTCCGCCGATACCAAATAAACCTGAAGTAAGACCAATAATAAAAGAAGCAATGATAGCAATATACGGTACTACGCCGTATTCATAATGGACACCATGTGCATCTACAAAATGCTTCATATATTCGGGTTTCTGAAAGGCTTTAATGGGAGGAATTTTATGTCTCATCATGAGTAACATTGCGACAAAAATTAAAAATATACCAAAATAAAAATTAAATGAATCTATCGTCAAATAGCGACTTAAATAAGCACCTATAAAAGCACCAGGTAAAATACCCACTAAAAAAATAAGGCCATTTTTAACATCGACTTGCTTCACTTTCAAATAACCTAATGTAGACGAAAGACCTGTCGCAATAAGAATGATTGAAGAAGTTCCTATTGCGGTTTGAGGGGTAATGCCTTGCAGTAATCCTTGCGTCATTCCAAAATAAATCAATGTCGGGACGATAATGATGCCTCCACCAATACCTACTAATGACCCGATGATTGCTGAAACTAACCCAATAATGATTAATAACGCTATACTCATCACATTACCTCCTTATTAAAAAAGTTTAAGTTGTTGTAGTGCGAGACCTTCATAGTCAATATCCAGATATTTTTGAAAGGTTTTAGCATTATTAGCCGCATGCCCACCAGAATTGTTATTAAAAATAACATACACATGCTTGGCTTTTTGATTTAAAATACGTACTTTATCAGCTAAATCCTGTAATTCTGTTTCTTTGTAGTTATATAAATAGCGGACATCTCGCCATTCCTGATCAGACATATCTTTTTTCGTCCATCCGTGAATATTACGGCCATGAAAGCGTACAAAGGCCGTCTCATGTGTGACACGATTAACAAGCGGAATACAGCCATCTCCGACTTGAGGTTCGTCACATACGGCATGAATCAGTTCTTGCTCAGTTAAAAATTCAAGCGTATATTCTTTCATTTTGTCTTCAAACCATGAACGATGTCTAAATTCAATACAAATAGGTACGTTTTCCAATTGTGATTTAACAAAACGAATATATTTAATATGCTTAATATTACAATCAAACCAAGGCGGAAATTGTACAAGCACCATGGCAAGTTTATTTGCTTGAGTTAAAGGTTGAAGCATGAGATTAAATGATTCAAATAACGCTTCTCTAGTATCTGCGAAATCTTTATAATCTGCATGCAAAGTAAGTGCTTGATGAATTTTAACTACAAATTTAAAACGTTCAGGTGTTGTTTTAATCCATTTTAAAATATTGCGTTCAGGTTGAATGGCGTAATACGATGCATCTAGTTCAACAATCGGAAAATGACTTGCGTATGTTTGTAATTTATCTGTTTTCCTCGTTAAATCTTCATATAACGTATCGTGGTCGCCCCACCCCGTCAGTCCTATCTCTATCATGTATATCACCGACTTCATTTTATCATATTCATTCCATATTATACGACTTCAACATAAAACCTTTCGTTTCTTTAAACAGACTTAGGGTAAAATTAAGAAAATATCCTTTTAGGAGTGACAAATAATGGAGCAATTGACTTATGGTTCACATCAAGATCAACATTATGATATTTACGTTAATCCAAACAGTCAAAGTACCACTTGGATCGCATTGATACATGGCGGTTATTGGCGAGAAAAATTTGACAAACACATGATGGGCCCGTTTATCGATGCACTCATCGACGCAGGTTACTCTGTTATTAATATAGAATATCGCCGTGGCCAATCACATACTTGGCCGGCGCCATCAGATGATGTCCACGATGCCATTCAACATTTTAGAAACTCGCAGTTTACGCCGAAAAAAATTATCGGAATCGGACACTCTGTCGGAGGTCAAATCGTTTTATTGCGGCATAGTGATTTCGATGCTATTGTCGCATTGGCGCCAGTTACCGACGTACTTTACACGCTACACAATCATCTTGGACAAGATGCTGTACCTGAATATTTTGATACGCATAATACAAACGCTTTAAAATTAGCGTCTCCACTTACGCAACTTCCTGTAGAAACGGATATATTGCTTATCCATGGATACAATGATACTTCTGTTCACATTGATACGTCGATATCTTATGTACACGAAAACTATCGTAAAGGCTACTTTACAACCTTTTATGCATTGCCGTATTTAGATCATTTGGATTGTATTAATCCTAAAGGTGCGCACTTTCATTTGATGTTATCTTGGTTAAAACAATTTGCAACGCCATAAAAATAAAATTAAAAGATTCATGAGGGTACAAAAGTTATGACCTCATGAATCTTCTATATTAAAAGTCAATTTTAAAACACATTATATCCTTGATAAGGTCGGCACACGTTATCATTCAATTGTATCCTTTATCATTGAAACTTTCCTAATGTTTCTTCTGTCTCGCATTCGAGGGACGCCAATAGGGCTTGTGTCGACATTTTTCGAGATAACCTTAACCCCTGTCCACTCCATAAATGTGTCCACGCTTCATAACCACGTTCCGCTGCTACTTTACGCAAATTTTTCGTTAAATCATTTTGGATAGGATAAGGTAAAGGTTCAACGTGTTGTGCACGTAATTCATCGATTAATCGAGTATGAATACCACGCGCCCATTTACCACTATATAAACGCGTCATCGTCGTCTCTGTTTCCACATGTTTCATTAAAGCTTCACGATGCACTGGTTTAGAACCGGCCTCATCGGTCGTTAAAAAAGCCGTCCCCATTTGTACACCTGAAGCACCTAACATAAACGCCGCACTCACACCTCTGCCATCCATAATACCTCCAGCTGCAATGACTGGAATTGAAACATGGTCTACCACTTGTGGTATAAGCGCCATTGTTCCAATATTTACTGGAGACGCCGTATTATTAAATGTACCTCGATGCCCTCCAGCTTCACCGCCTTGAGCTACTATACTGTCTACACCAGCACGCTCGTTTTCGATTGCTTCATTTACGGATGTTGCACTACCTATAATGATTATGCCTTGCTTTTTCAATTTTTTTATCGTATGTGCAGGCGGGATACCGAATGTAAAACTACAAATTGGAACCTCTAAATCTATCACGATATCTATTAACGATTCAAACTGCGCTGCCGTATGACTTTCTGGATAAGATGCATTTAAGTCCAAATGGTCTAAATAAGGCTTTAAATGTGCATTCATCTTTTGAACATCCTCTTCTTGATAATCGACACTTTCAGGTACAAATAAATTAACCGCGAAAGGGCGTGCCGTTAATTGTTTAACCGTTTTAATATGATTCTTAAGTTGCTCCGGTGTATCATAACCAGCACCAAGCGTCCCAAGTCCTCCATATTCACTAACAGTAGCGACTAACTCAGGAGAAGTTGAACCTGCCATCCCAGCTTGTACGATAGGTATACGTATGCCGCATTGTTTTGTAAAAAGAGTAGATTTCCACATTGTCTCTCCTCCACTTCTAATACTTATGTTTTACTTTAACCTCTTCTTTATTTTTAAACCCTCATAAAAAAGACGTAAAGCTCTAAGTGCCTAAACTCAAAATCAAGAAGATTTCATCATCACATGCACTAGCCCTACGTCTTTTTTTATTTTAGATGATCCCTATGTTAGCGTACGTTTTCAATCATTTTACTTTCTACTCTATCCATCTCGTCTTCAATTTCCATGCCCAACATTTCCTCTATAAGGTCTTCATGCGTCACAATGGCATCAGTACCTCCATACTCATCTATCACAATGGCTAAATGTTTACGTGTCACAGTCATTTTACGCAACACCCATTCTGCATGATTATGTTCGTAAACGAATAAAGGCTCTGAACAAAAATCACGCAATGATTTTTCTGGTTCTTGGCTCCAAGCGAGTAAATATTTGGAATGAAATACACCAACGACGTTATCAATGTCCCCTTCATACACTGGATAACGTGTATATGGATGATTCATTACTACTTCATAAACTTCACTATATTCATCTTCCACATTTAAAGAAGTGACATTTACACGTGGCGTATTATTGACATCATTAATTTTAAGTCGGTCAAAATTCATAACCCCTTGTATTCGATTGCGCTCCATTTCATTAAAAGCACCTTCGCTTCCTGCAATCGAAACCATAGCACGCACTTCTTCTTTAGACAGTCTTTCTTCATTACGGCCTCGCGTAATCAAACGATTAATCAAATCAGTAATCGCATTTAAAATCATCGTTAGCGGCTTAAATATAATGACAAAAAAGTTAATTACCGGAAAGACAAATCGTGCAATCGGATCTGGGGATGTCGCAGCGATAGACTTAGGTATCACCTCTGCAAATAATATGATGACAACAGTGAGTACTACCGACGCTACCCCAACATTCACGCCCATATCTACCGCCCAAATCGTAACTAACGTTGGCAAAAGAATATTGGCAATATTGTTCCCTATAAGAATGGTCGTAATAAATTCACTCGGTTTTTCAAGTAAATTTAAAAGATTGGCAGATTTACGATTTGACTCCGCTTCTGCCCTTAGCTTTACTTTGTTCGCGGCAGTTAGGGCTGTTTCACTACCCGAAAAGAAAAATGATACGCAAATTAATAAAATGATCGCAATGATCATTAAGCAGTTCCCCTTCCACTTCAACCTATTTACATGTTTTGTTGTATGCTCATCATTGTGTATGAAAAAAACCAAAAAATCAAGTCGCAATGAATACAGTGATAGCCGAAGTTTCAGTAATGTATAGATCTGTCATATCTCATCATCTCTTCGTTTATACGCTTAGGTTACTCTGTCTGATAAAGCGGTTTTTCGTATCAATGATGCAAAGGTTGACCTATATTTCTCCTATAGAATTTTATACTTCCCATTCAATTTTATAAGAAATTCAAATAAAAAAGGCACCAAACCTTTAGTTGAATACTAAAAAGTTTTGGTACCTCAATGCAGATTTATCCGATACTGCCTTCCATTTCAAATTTAATTAAACGGTTCATTTCAACAGCATATTCCATCGGTAATTCTTTTGTAAATGGCTCGATAAAGCCCATAACAATCATTTCTGTTGCTTCTTCTTCTGAAATACCACGAGACATCAAGTAGAAAAGTTGTTCTTCTGAAACTTTAGATACTTTTGCTTCGTGCTCTAATGAAATATTATCATTAAAAATTTCATTATATGGAATTGTATCTGATGTCGATTCGTTATCTAAAATTAATGTGTCACATTCTATGTTAGAACGTGCACCTTTCGCTTTACGGCCAAAGTGAACAATGCCTCGATAAACAACTTTACCGCCATCTTTAGAGATTGATTTAGAGACAATTGTTGAAGATGTATTCGGTGCTTTATGAATCATTTTTGCACCAGCATCTTGAACTTGCCCTTTACCTGCAAATGCAATAGATAACGTGCTTCCTTTTGCACCTTCTCCTACAAGCACACATGCTGGATATTTCATCGTTAACTTAGAACCTAAGTTACCATCTACCCATTCCATATTACCGTTTTCATGAACGAGTGTACGTTTCGTAACTAAGTTATACACGTTGTTTGCCCAGTTTTGAATTGTTGTGTAACGTACATGTGCATCTTTGTGTACAATAATTTCTACAACAGCTGAGTGTAATGAGTTCGTCGTATAAACAGGTGCAGTACAACCTTCAACATAGTTTACAGATGCACCTTCATCCGCAATGATTAACGTACGTTCGAATTGCCCCATATTTTCAGAGTTAATACGGAAATACGCTTGTAATGGTGTGTCCAATTTTACATTTTTAGGAATATAAATGAATGAACCACCTGACCATACTGCTGAATTTAAAGCAGCAAACTTATTATCGGCAGCTGGGATAACTGATGCAAAGTATTTTTTGAATAACTCTTCGTTTTCTTTTAATGCTGTATCTGTATCTTTAAATACAATACCTTTTTCTTCAAGTTCTTTTTCCATATTATGGTAAACAACTTCTGATTCGTATTGTGCAGATACCCCTGCTAAATATTTTTGCTCCGCCTCAGGAATACCTAATTTATCAAACGTACGTTTGATTTCTTCTGGTACTTCATCCCAAGAACGTTCTGAACGTTCTGATGGTTTTACATAGTACGTAATATCATCAAAATCTAGTTCAGATAAATCTCCACCCCATTGTGGCATTGGCATTTTATAAAATAATTTTAATGCTTTAAGACGGAAGTCTAGCATCCATTCCGGTTCTTCTTTCATATTTGAAATTTCACGTACAATATTTTCAGTGAGTCCACGTTCCGAACGGAAAATTGAAACGTCTTCATCATGGAACCCATACTTATAATCGCCTACATCAGGTGCTTTTTTAGCCATCAACGATCACTCCTATTCACTTCTTTTTTGTATCTTTATTGATACGATCTATTACTACTGTTCACAGTTACATCGCTATTCTGTTTTGCCTTCTTTTTCTACTGTGCCTTTTTCAAGTGCTTTCCATGCTAACGTTGCACACTTGATACGTGCGGGAAATTGAGATACACCTTGAAGTGCCTCAATATCTCCCATTTCTTCAGTAATTTCGTAGTCTTCGCCAAGCATCATTTTTGTAAATTCTTGGCTCATTTCCATTGCTTCTTTAAGGCTATGGCCTTTGATTGCTTCTGTCATCATTGATGCACTTGACATTGAAATTGAGCAACCTTCGCCCTCAAATTTAGCATCTTTAATAATGCCATCAACAATGTCAAATGTAAGACGTATTCTGTCCCCACATGTTGGATTGTTCATATCAACAGTCATTGTGCCATCTTCAATTACACCTTTGTTGCGCGGGTTTTTGTAATGATCCATAATCACTGAACGATATAATTGATCAAGATTATTAAAATTCATAAGAGAAAAACTCCTTCGTTTGTTTCAACCCTTCTATAAGTTGGTCTACATCTTCTTTTGTGTTGTAGATATAGAAACTTGCACGTGCTGTTGACGAAACATTCAACCATTTCATTAAAGGTTGAGCACAGTGATGACCAGCGCGTACCGCAACACCTTCTGTATCCAATGCTGTCGCAACATCATGTGGATGGACATCTTTTAAATTGAATGTGATGATACCTGCACGTTTATCTTTATCTGGGCCGTATATATCAATACCTTCGATTTCTGACATTTTGTCATAAGCGTACGTTGTAATTTCAGCTTCGTGGGCATGAATGGCATCAAATCCAATCGCCTCTAAATAGTCAATAGCTGCTTTCAAACCAATCGCTTGCGCTATCAGTGGCGTGCCTGCTTCAAATTTTGTAGGTAAGTCTGTCCATGTACTTTCGTGTAAACCGACAAAGTCAATCATATCTCCACCAAATTCAATAGGTTCCATTTGATTGAGCAGTTCACGTCGTCCATATAACACGCCAATACCAGTAGGACCGAGCATTTTATGACCACTAAAGCTATAAAAATCAACATCTAAATCTTGTACATCTACTTTCATATGAGGCACAGACTGCGCGCCATCAACTGAGATGATTGCCCCGTGCTCATGCGCAATTTTAGCAATAGATTTAACATCATTGACGGTCCCTAAAACATTAGATACATGTGCAACTGCTACAATTTTCGTCTTGTCTGTAATTGTTGCTTTTACTGCATCAAGTGTTAATTCTCCTGAATCCGTCATTGGAATAAATTTTAATGTTGCATTTTTACGCTTAGCTAATTGTTGCCATGGCACAATATTGGCATGATGTTCCATTTGCGTCACAACAATTTCGTCTCCAGCTTCAACATGTACATCACCATAACTGTGTGCGATGAGGTTAATCGCCGCAGTCGTTCCACGCGTGAAAATAATTTCTTCAAAGTAAGGTGCGTGAATAAATCGACGTACCGCTTCACGTGCACCTTCATAACCATCCGTCGCAAGAGAACCTAGTGTATGCACACCACGATGTACATTTGAATTGTAGCGTTTGTAGTAATCTTCTATTGCAGTGATGACTTGTTGAGGCTTTTGACTCGTCGCTGTTGAATCTAAATATGCAAGTCGCTTTCCATTCACAGTTTCATTCAATATAGGAAAGTCTTTTATAATTGTTTCAACATCAAATTGTGTTTCGGTCACTTCTATCACAGACCTTTCTTCAAAAAGTTACAGCTCTATTTATCAAAGTGCGTCACGTCGTTTTAAAATGACACCTTTTTATTCATTTCAAGATAGTGTGGTCACTTAGTGGCCAACTTTTAATTCAATCACTTCTCGCAATTGACGTTGTACATCTTCAATTGGAAGTTCACGCACAACTGGATCTAAGAATCCATGAATAACTAATCGCTCGGCTTCTTGCTGAGAAATACCACGACTCATTAAGTAGTAAAGTTGTTCAGGATCTACACGTCCAACTGAAGCTGCGTGACCTGCTTCTACGTCATCTTCATCGATAAGTAGAATTGGGTTAGCATCTCCACGTGCATGTTCAGATAACATTAAAACGCGTGACTCTTGATTAGCTGATGAACCTGATCCTCCATGTTTAATGTAACCAATACCATTAAAAATAGATGAAGCCTTTTCCTTCATTACACCATGTTTCAGAATGTGACCATCTGTTTCTTTACCGTATTGTACAATACGAGATGTTAAATTGATTGTTTGTTCACCACGACCTACAACAACTGATTTCAAATCAGAAGTAGAACGGTCACCGATTAAGTTTGTTGTATTATCAATAATTTGATTACCTTCGTTCATTAAACCTAATGACCAGTTAATCGTAGCATCTGCAGCTGTTGTTCCACGGCGAATAACATGACCTGTGAAACCTTTATCTAAAAAGTCTACAGAACCATAGGCAATTTTAGAATTAGCACCTGCAATAACTTCAGAAATGATATTCAGTTGAGCGCCTTCACCTGAAACTGTTGAAAGATAATTTTCAACATACGTCACTTCTGCACTTTCTTCAGTAACTAAGACAACATGATTGAAAAAGCTCGCATTTTCATCATCATGTAATACAACATATTGTATAGGATGCTCTACTACTACATTACGAGGAACGTATACAAACACGCCTCCATTCATTAACGCTGCATTTAATGCTGTAAGACGATGTTCATCTATTGTAACAGCATCTGTCATATAGTATTTTTGAACGAGCTCGCTATGATTTTGGAGCGCTTCGCTAATATGTTCAATAATTACGCCATCTTGCTTTGCTTGTTCATTGACTTTTGTATATGCCAAAGTATTGTTGTGTTGAATAATTAAATTTTCACTCGATTCAACATTGATAATGCGATCGATTTCTTTCGGAAGATCTTGTAGTGTTTCAAACGTTGCACCTGTTGTTTCATGTTGTTTGAACGTATCAAAATCCCATTTATCTATTTTAGTTTTGTCTGGTTTTGGCATTTCTAAAGACTCTGATTGTTTTAGTGCATCTTTTCTTAGGTTTGTCATCCAAGAAGGTTCACGGTGTGCTTGTGAATAATCAACAAGTTGAGCTTCAGAAATGTTTAATGTTTCAGTCGTCATACCTATTTCCCCCTATGATGATTATTGATTCGCCATTACTGAATCGTATTCTTCTTTAACCCACTCGTAACCTTCTTCTTCAAGGCGCTTCGCTAATTCTGCACCACCGGATTTAACGACGATACCGTTATACATGACGTGTACGTGATCTGGTGTAATATAATTTAATAAACGTTGATAGTGCGTAATAATTAATGAACCAAATTCGTCTCCGCGCATTTCATTGATGCCTTTTGAAACAACTTTTAATGCGTCAATATCAAGACCTGAGTCAATTTCATCTAAAATTGCAAATTTAGGTTGTAACATCATTAATTGTAAGATTTCGTTACGTTTTTTCTCTCCTCCAGAGAAACCTTCATTTAAATAGCGCTGTGCCATATCTTTATCCATATCTAAAAAGTCCATTTGTTTGTCGAGTTTTTTAATGAACTGCATTAAGTTAATTTCTTGACCTTCTTCACGTTGTGAGTTGATGGCTGAACGCATAAAATCAGCATTTGTTACACCTGTAATTTCAGACGGGTATTGCATCGCTAAAAACAATCCTGCTTTAGCACGCTCATCTACTTCCATTTCTAAAATATTTTCACCATCTAATAGCACTTCACCTTGTGTCACTTCATATGAAGGATGACCCATAATTGCTGAAGAAAGTGTGGATTTACCCGTACCATTCGGTCCCATAATGGCGTGGATTTCTCCTGTATTAATTGTTAAGTTAACACCTTTTAAAATCTCTTTATCGTCTATAGACACATGTAAGTCTTTAATTTCTAATGTTGATGGCATTACTATTCCCTCCAAAAATGTTAGATTCCATATACTAGTTTATAATAATTTTAATGTAACGTCAAAAGGATTTCTAATCTTTCTAAGAGCCCATTATAACGAAAATAGCGGGGATTTAAAACCATTACGGGTTGGAAAATAGCATTTATTTACGATTCATTTTTTTATTAAAATTAGAAAAGTTATTGATAAAATATAACGGGATGTTCTCAATCACCGTTTATATTTTATTGCTTAAAATGGCTTATTGTTGTAATATGACATTTCAATAACTATACAGTTATCAAATTTAGAAAGGAACGTTATTCAACTATGTCGCAATTTAAATTAACTAACCTTCCCCGTGGATTTGCGATGGGTGTGAGCGACTTGATTCCCGGTGTAAGTGGAGGCACGATTGCATTGCTTCTTGGCATTTATGATGATTTTATTGCATCTGTAAGTGGCGTTTTTTCGAAAAACTTTAAGCGTAGCATTATGTTTTTACTTCCTATCGTTATCGGAATGGGTCTTGCAATTGGTATGCTCAGTAGTTTAATCAATTATTTATTAGCACATCATCAAATTCCAACGATGTTTTTCTTTACTGGCTTAATCATTGGCGTTATCCCATTTCTATTAAGAATTTCACATTATCATCGCACGTTTAAAGCCACGCATTGGATTATTGTTTTGCTTTTTATATTATTATTAGCAGCGATGGCTTTCTTTAAGGGTGAAACTTCTCACGCAGCACCGTCACATATTGATTTATCAGCGCCTATGTTAATCAAGTATTTTATCGCTGGTATTCTAGCCTCAAGCGCAATGTTACTTCCTGGAATTTCTGGATCATTTGTATTGTTACTTTTAGGTGTTTACAGCACTGTCACATACGCTATATCAGAAATTGTACGTTTTAACTTCCAAGCCTTGCCTGTCATTTTATTAGTGGGTTCTGGTGTCGTAGTAGGCTTTTTACTTGCTAGTAAATTGATTAAATTTTTACTCACACACTATACGTATTTGACATACGCCGCTATTCTTGGTCTTGTCATAGGCTCACTCTTTTCAGTTTTCCCTGGATTGCCAACTTCTGGCATGACATGGGTCATTTCTGTATTCACATTAATCATCGGCTTTGTTATCAGTTACGTATTAGGACAATACACAAACGAATATTAGGGGAGTGGGACAAAAATCTATTTGATTTCGTTGTCCCACCCCGACAAGGCTGACTAGGGTTGAATAAGCTGACTAGCGCAGTTCAATCCAGACAGCTACTGTGCTTTTTAACAGCTATTTTCTCATTATAGATGTGGGACAGAAATCTATTTGATTTCGTTGTCCTACCCCGACAAGGCTGACTAGGGTTGAATAAGCTGACTAGCGCAGTTCAATCCAGACAGCTACTGTGCTTTTTAACAGCTATTTTCTCATTATAGATGTGGGACAGAAATCTATTTGATTTCGTTGTCCTACCCCGACAAGGCTGACTAGGGTTGAATAAGCTGACTAGCGCAGTTCAATCCAGACAGCTACTGTGCTTTTTAACAGCTATTTTCTCATTATAGATGTGGGACAGAAATCTATTTGATTTCGTTGTCCTACCCCGACAAGGCTGACTAGGGTTGAATAAGCTGACTAGCGCAGTTCAATCCAGACAGCTACTGTGCTTTTTAACAGCTATTTTCTCATTATAATAGTGGGACAGAAATCTATTTGATTTCGTTGTCCCACCCCGACAAAGCTGACTAGGGTTGAATAAGCTGACTAGCGCAGTTCAATCCAGACAGCTACTGTGCTTTTTAATAGCTATTTTCTCATTATAGATGTGGGACAGAAATCTATTTGATTTCGTCGTCCCACCCCGACAAGGCTGACTAGGATTGAATAAGCTGGCAAGCGCAGTTCAATCCAGACAGCTACTGTGCTTTTTAACAGCTATTTTCTCATTATAGAAGTGGGATAGAAATCGATTTGATTTCTATCCCACTTCTTTTTGGTATTTTGCGCGTAAATAGGAAACAACTTCCCCCTTCGTGTGGCCATTTATGAGCATACACACACTTGGCAGAGCATTCTATTTATTCTACACATTCATACTTTTTAATTTGTTTATCTATTGCGCTATATTTTGCTTCCTCTTGTACTTTAGATGTTTGATTTTTGTTTTTATGTTCTTCAACATGTTCCGGCCTAGAAACCCATGCTTGAAAGTCTTTTTTATCGTGCCATTTAGAAACAATTGCATACTCTAATTTGTCTTTAGTTTCATTTTTCCAAACTTCAACAGCTATAAGACCTTCGTAACCTTCAAAATCCTTTTTAGCATGTTTCGCTTTGTTATCTAAAATCGATCTTGACTCTAAATCTTTTGTTGAAAACGTAACTTGAGCAACAAACATATTTCATTCCTCCTAAAATTTCACTGAAGGGTAATATACCAAATTTTAGATGCGTTCGCATATCATTCGCTTTTCAACAGTTAGATAATACGTATATATGGGCACATGCTTTTTTTAAATTCAAACATTCCAAAAGTAGTACTCGCACACTAATGTTTAGATAGTATCCTCTTATTTAGCTGGCGTAACAGCACCATCGTATTTATCTTCGATGAACTTTTTAATGTCTTCAGATTGTAATACTTTCATTAAAACTTTAATCTTATCGTCATCTTTATGCCCCTCTTGAACTGCAATCAAGTTTGCATATGGGTTGTCATCTGATTTTTCAACAGCAATCGAATCTTTTTGTGGATTCAACTTTTGTTCAATTGCGAAGTTAGAGTTAATTATTACAGCGTCGCCTTCATTATTTTGGTACGTTTTAGGTAAAAATTCTGCAGATTGCTTGTTGTTGAATTTTAAATCCTTTTTGTTTTCTTCAATATCGTCAAACGTCGCGTCTTGAATTTTAACGCCTTTTTTAATTTTAATTAAACCTTCGTCAACGAAAAACTTCAAGAAACGTCCTTGTTCTGCTGGGTTATTTGAAACGAAAATTTCAGCGCCTTTAGGTAAATCTTTTAAACTTTTATGCTTTTGTGAGTACACTGCCATAGGTTCTAAATGTACATTGCCTGCTGACTCAATTTTATAGCCTTTGTCTTTCTTTTCAGTATCTAAATAAGGTGTATGTTGGAAAAAGTTTGCATCCAATTCTCCAGCATCTAATAATTTATTAGGTGTCGTATAATCGTTAATTGTTTTAATTTCTAAATCATAACCTTCTTTTTTCAATAATGGTTGCGCCTTTTCTAAAATTTCAGCATGAGGCGCCGGTGATGCGCCTACGACAATTTTTTTGTCATCTTTGCTACCACTTTTCGAATCGTTATTTCCACAAGCAGCTAAAACAACCGTAAGTACTAAAATTAATGCAATTGATAAAATTCTTTTCATTTGACCATTCTCCTTAAAATAAATTTATCGTTTATCTATTTTATTCGTTGTCCAATCTCCCAAAAATTGAATAACGAAGACGATAACTAAAATTAAAATTGTCGAAATTAAAATGACATCATTTTGATTTCGCGTAAAACCAGTTAAATAAGCTAAATTCCCTAATCCACCTGCGCCAATTACACCTGCAATCGCCGTTGACCCTACGAGTGCAATAGCTGTTACAGTAATACCTGAAACGAGCGCTGGAAGGGACTCTGGAATGAGCACCTTTCGAATAACTGTCCAAGTGTTTGCCCCCATAGACCAAGCAGCTTCGATGACACCTTTATCAATCTCTTTTAATGCAATCTCAACAAGTCGTCCGTAAAATGGCGAAGCGCCAATAATTAACGCTGGTAACGCGCCCGTTGGTCCACTAATCGTGCCAAGTACTAAACTTGTAAAAGGAATGAGCAATAAAATCAATATGATAAATGGAATCGCTCGGAATAAGTTAACAAAAAATGAAACGATGCTGTAAAAGATGCGCCCTACTTTGGATTTACTTTTAGATGTCAAAAATAAAATCACGCCAATGATAAGCCCAAAAACAAACGCAAAAATGGTAGAAATCACCGTCATATAGAGTGTTTCGTATGTGGCTATCCACACCTCATCCCATCGTATATGAGGCATCGTTATCATTTCACTCAATATTTCGCTAAAACTTTTACCCATGGCTTATCACCTCAACTTCAATTTTCTTTTCTGCTAACTCTAGTGTTAATTGTTCAAATTCATGCTCTGAAACATTTTGAAGGTGTAACAAAATAAAGCCTATAATCCCTTTTTTGGAATGTTTAATATTCGCCTCCAAAATGTTCACTGCCACATGATGTGTTCGTGTGATGTACGAAACGATTGGTTGTGTTGTAGCCTCTCCTGAAAAATTAAGTTTGACTAATTTATCAGAAGCATTAATTTCTACTAACTCAGAAATATCCTCGTATTCTGCACTTGGCTTTAAATCTTCTTGAACAAATCTTCTAGAGACAGAATGTTTTGGATTCTCGAAAAATTCTGTTATTTCAGCTTGTTCAATAATCCGCCCTCTTTCCATCACCGCTACTTCATCACAAATACGACGAATCACATGCATTTCATGCGTAATAATAATAATCGTTAAATTTTGTTCTTTTTTGAGTTGTAGCAATAAATCTAAAATTTCATCTGTTGTTTGTGGATCAAGTGCACTAGTTGCCTCATCACAAAGCAATACTTCTGGGTCATTCGTTAATGCACGCGCGATACCTACACGCTGTTTTTGTCCACCAGACAATTCGGAAGGGTATGCTTTTTCTCGCCCTTTTAACCCGACACGTTCTATAAGTTCTAGTGCTTTCGTTTTTGCCTCCTTCTTTGGAACACCTGCAATTTCTAACGGAAATAACACATTGTCTAAAACTGTACGTGACCATAATAAGTTAAAATGTTGAAAAATCATGCTCACTTTTTGCCTTTTGTGACGAAGTGCACGTTTACTTAGTTGTCCTATATTTTCACCACCAATGATGACCTCACCAGAAGTTGGCGTTTCTAAATAATTAAACAATCGTATTAATGTACTTTTTCCCGCACCAGAAAAGCCGATAATACCAAAAATGGTCCCTTTATCAATATTTAAATCGATATCATCTACAGCTGTCACAGTTTGGGATTTGCTCTCGTACCGTTTAACAATATTTTTAAGCTCGATCAATATGATTCCCCCCTATATGTTGTCCTATGACAAAAATCAGAATAAAAAAAGCTTTCTCCTATTATGTAAATAAGAGAAAGCAAAGATACCGATGCATTTCTCTCATCTCCAAAAGTAAATCGTTACTTTATGTGAATTGGCACCATTTCTATACATAGACGGTTGCCGGGCTTCATAGGGCACATCCCTCCACCACTCTGGATAAGAGCTTATCTGAATATTAAGTTGTTCAAATCTTACCATTTCCCTCAATTTTCGTCAACAGATTTTTTTAACTTCTCTAACAAATACGTCACAGATTGAAAAGCATAGATGCGTTCTAGTTCTTGATTGTTTTTCATAATCAATAATATCGGTACAGACTGTATTTCAAATTGTTGGCTAAATTCAGGATAGAAATTTAAATTTCGTTTTTCTAATGGTAACTGAGCCACTTCGTTAGCAATATCTAGCATGCGCTCGGATATTTTACATGTTCCACACATCGGTGTGTAACCAAAAATTAAATGAATCTCATTATCTTTATTTTTAAATGTATTGTTCAATTGCTTCGAAACATTCATGATACGAATACTTTCCTTTTACATAAAAGTCGTTTTTAACATTAAACCCATGACGTCCTAATACATTTGAGAGGTAATCTCGTGGGCAACGTGCCACTTCACTATAAGTTGAATCGACAAAGATATCAATACTTTCACTCAAATACTTATGAAACCATTTTCGAATCTTTCGTCCTTCCGCATCAGCATCAACAAGAATATAGACTTGCTTGCCATATAATGATTCAATCATGTTATCCAATTTTTCAATCCCCATCGTCCCGTGAGTACAAACGATTTCGACAGGCTCTAGTAACACCTCGTTAACTCTTTTTTTATCAGATTTGCCTTCTACAACAATTATCTTGTTAATCATCGTCATGGTCTTCACCTTCTAAAAAGATATTATTCAGTGTAAAAAAACTCCGAGATAATCCAATGAGTATCTAGGAGTTTCGTCATTATTATTCGCCGATCATTTCTTGATAGCCTTGTGCATCCATTAACGCATCAAGTTCACTTTCGTCAGTTATTTCCACTTTAACCATCCATGCTTTTTCGTATGGTGATTCATTTACAGCTTCTGGCTCATCTTCAAGGTTTTCGTTAATTTCTACGATTTTGCCAGATACTGGTGAATATAATTCTGAAACTGTTTTAACAGATTCAACGCTACCGAAAGTTTCACCTTCAGCTACTTCATCATCGACTTCTGGAAGTTCAACGAATACGATATCTCCTAATTCGTTTTGTGCAAAATCTGTAATACCGACAGTTGCGATGTTGCCTTCAACTTTTACCCATTCATGTTCTTTTGAATACTTTAATTCACTTGGCACTGCCACTTGAATCCCCTCCTATATTTGTTTACAAGATAATCATGACACAATGCAAATTATCTATCAACTATTTTATTATAACCAAGTATCGCGATAAACTTGCTCATTAAAACCGACCGTTACTTTATCACCTAAGATTGCTAAAGGTCGTTTTACTAACATTCCATCTGAGGCTAAAAGTTCTAATTTTTCGTCATCAGATAATTCACTTAATTTATCTTTAAGTTTTAATTCCCGATATTTTGCGCCATGCGTATTGAATAATTTCTTAATTTCAATACCAGACTGTTGAACAATCTCTCTAAATTCCTCTTTTGTCGGCGTCAATTGTACGATATCAATTGGTTCATAGCTCACGCCATGCTCAGATAAAAATTTTGCAGCTTTTTTACATGTAGTACAATTAGGATACTGATAAAACTTAATCATGCTCTAACCTCCTTGCTTGACTTATAACAAATATACCAAAATTTGTTAGATTAGACTAATTTTAAGTTGATGCTCATTTTTAATATTGATTAAATCATGAAATATGACGTATTATAAGAAATTCGTTATACTTTGTAATAAGAAAAAGAACAACGGAGGAAATACTTATGCAAAAAATTCAAAACATGGATAGATTCAAAGAAATCATTAATGGTGACAACATTGCGATTGTAAAATTTGAAGCAAGTTGGTGTCCCGATTGTAAAGCGATGGACATGTGGGTCGACCCAATCGTCCAAAAATACAATCAATATGATTGGTATGTCGTGAACCGTGATGAAGTTGAAGAAGCAGCCATTGAAAATGACGTAATGGGCATCCCAAGTATTCTTATTTTCAAAAATGGCGAGAAATTGCACCACCTGCATTCCGCACATGCAAAATCTCCAGAACAAGTTGAATCATTTTTAGCTGAAAGTTTAGGATAAAGCTTAAAAAGACACGTAGATCATGATTTAATCTACGTGTCTTTTTTACTTTTAAATATATTCAGTATAAACGCCTTTATTTTTACGTTTGGCCTCTGTCTCTTTTTCGCTCTCGAGATCTGTTAAATAAATAAAACCAATGAGCCTTTCATCTGGGAGTACACCAAAAACATTTCTCACTTTTGGATGAAAAATATACGTAGGTGTTTTCCAACACGTGCCAATACCTTTTTCATATAAAAGAAGTAATAAATTTTGTGCATATGCTCCAACCGCTAAATAATTTTCATTTTCTTCACGTTGGCGTGCATCACATTTCATAATCAGCGCAATAAAGCCCCCTAAATTGGTCACTGCGTCATAATGACTTTGTTTTTTTTCTGGTTCCCGTGGAAAAGCATAACGTGTGACTTCTTTGCTCATTTCACCCAACTTATGTTTTGGAACGTAGACCACGCGCCATGGCTCACGCATACCATGATTCGGCGCATTAGCTGCTTCTACCACTGCTTCTCTCACCGCATCTTCATTAATATGCATATCTCTATTAAACTTCTTAATACTTCTTCGATATTTAATAGCGTGTTGAAGTTCCATCGTCATCTTCCCCTTTTAATGTTGATAATCATTATCAATTATATCTGACGATGTACAACTTTTCAAATTACTGATACAAAGCCATTGCGCTTTTGAGTGTTTTTACATCGAGTTGTCCTGGTGCCACGCTTTCAGTTATTGCCCCGTAAGTTAGCGCCCCGCCAAACGTTTGTTGTGCAGTTCTTGATATTATGCCTAGTTGAGACATCGAAATACCTGTTATCCAATGTGGCAACGCCGAACTCGCATCTGTCACTGCGTGCAAGAGCGTTAAAACATCTTGTCTCGTGTGAGGCATTACCGCAATTTTCAAGTGTGTGCCTTTCCATTTCGACATATGGTAATATGTTTTTTTTAGCACCTCTAACTGAGGGGTTTCATGAAAATTATGATAAGATACGACAACATCAGTGCCTGTAGACTGAATTTGTGCAACTAAACTTTCACGATGATAAGAGGGCGCCCATTCGATATCCACATAATCCACCTGCTCCAATTCAGCGATATCTTTCATCAATCCTTCATACACACCCTCTAGAATAGCACCTTTGCCCCCTTGTGCTGTCGTTCTAAAAGTAACAAGCACCGCTTTGTGTAATCCCTTTTGATGTAACTGTTCCAACATTTGTCTAACCTTATTTAACGAAACATCTGGAATCGCATCGATTCTTAATTCTAAAATATCAAAGTATTGTTGTTTTTCTTCAATTAAAGTTAAATCATCAGTTGATAAATGAATTGTAGTTGGCATAAAACTTGCTACAATTTGTGTTTTCATATGATACACCTTCTTATTTTAGGATAGATTGTGGTTAATGTTAGCTTATCTTAAAACAATTTAAAAGTATGTATCTGAAAAAATTGTCTAAAAGTAATCCAACACTTATTCAATGATACACTTAGTATTAAAATCATTTTATACGCGCAAATGTGCTTACAACATGCACCTTAAAAGTGCACACCCTTTTGAAGCGATTTATACATTACATGCAATCATTTATTTCCTTTATTATTTTAGGCGTTATTTAATCAAACTTAATTTATCAGAATATTCTAAATTATAGTTGCAATAATGTTTAATTTTTTATATGATTAATATAATAAACATAACTTTATGATAGGAGAATGCTAATGATAAAAGTTTTAAACGATCGTCATGCAAAAGCATTTTACCAATTGACTTGTGAAGCTTTTCGCCTTCACCCTTCTGCTTTTGTACATGAAATCAATGAACGCACTGATTATACAGAGCAAGATATAGCCCAGCTGCTTCACCCAGATTACCACCATCATCAAATATTTTTTGGCGCATTTGAAGATGAAATGCTCATCGGATTTGTCCAACTCAATTTCTTCCCTTATACCTCTAAAAGTCATAAAGCAACCATTCAAGGATTATTTGTCAAGCCTGATTACAGAGGGAAAACGGTTGGCAGACAGCTCATGAAATACCTTATTCAATATGCAAAACAACACAACATAGAACAGCTCATATTAGGTGTTGCCTCAAATAACATCGCTGCTAAAGTATTTTGCGGACATCTTGGCTTTGAATTTTTAGGTCTTGAATCACATGCCCGTAAATATGAAAACACATACATAGACGAGCATTGGCTCATTCATTATATGGATAATGATCCTATCTAAAATGCGCGAATCGCTTATCTATTATGTATAAAAAGATGTAAAACATAGCCCTTCCCCAACCTTTGATACTACTAAAACAAGACACTATCACAATACCTTTTTAAACTAAATGAATGATGACACATACAGAATCCACCCTTATTTATTTGTAGCATTACTATTGATAGTACGCACATTACCAAATAGGTGTCCAAATGCATGATATGTATTTTAGGAAATATGCCTTATTTTGACTTTCTAATCTTTTATAATTTTTTAAGCGACATCACAAGAGATTTAAAATTACTTTTAACCACTTCTGTTATGTCAAATGACAACTTCTCTACATTATCACTTACATAAAATGACTGAGCCGCGTTTTGTAACAATTCATAATCATTAACATCATTTCCATAAGCTATGTAAGCTTCGTTACCTATAATCTTCTTTAAAGTTGAAAATTTATTAATACCTTTGGCGGTAATATCAATGTTGTGTTCACCATCATGATATAAAATGGATATATTGGAACCCAACTTAGCAATATGCCTCTTTATTTCAATAAAAAGCTCCTCTGGAATATCTATTAAAATAATTTTGATAGGTTCTTCGATTGCTTCCATCTCAACTTTATTAGCTAAATTATCTGGATCGAGTTGTTGATATATGTTACTACTTTCACTGACATTAGAAGCATAATCAAATGCACCATCTATAATATACTTCAAATGATACTTTCTTATTAAATCTTTTATTTTTGAATACACAACACCCGGTATTGCTTTGATTACTTCTATTTCTCCTTCTCTTGAAATAATAGACCCATTCCCACCAATCAAAAAGTTATATTCAAAGTTTCTAACTACTGGCAATAAGTCTCGTATTGGACGTGCAGAAGCAAAAATGACCTCATTTTGCTTTTCTATTCTTTTGATTTCATTCACTAATTCTGGCTCAATAAATTGACCATTAAAACATATCGTACCGTCTACATCAAATACAAACTTCATATCGCTCCCCCTTTTTATACTTTATAATTTATCAATAACATCTCAACATATCAATTAACCATTTGAAAAAGACCGCAGGACAGAAATCTATTGATTTCGTCGTCCTGTCAATCGATTTATTATGATACGTATTGTACTTTATGCTCGGCTTATTTTTGTTCAAAATGATATTTAATCGTATCTATTACCTTTTTCATTCCAATTTGCCCTTCAGCAGTCCAGTACCATAATTGCCAACAGTGCGCCATGCCTTTCTGAATATGAAAATTAAAATCAAGATGCTGTACTTTAGCTACTTTTTGGAAAGCTGGTAAATAAGCATAAAAGATTTCGTTTGTTCCGAAACTAATATAAGCAGAAGGGAAAGATTTCAAATCAAATGCCAAAGTACATAATGAAATCGGGCTATCTTGCATATGCCTTGGTAATTCTTGCATTAATATAGGATCCATAATATAATCTTTTGCTTTTAGCTTCATCATCTCATCTAATTGCTTATTCGTAGGTGGCACAGATTCTGCAGGAGAACAAGCAACGATATTTTTAGGGTAAGGGAGGGTTTCTTTCAATTTTTGTGCATAGGAAAACATATAAAAAATTAAAGAAGCTCCTGAAGAAAATCCCATAATTTGTATTGATTGCGGATCAAAGCGCTCAAGCGCAAATTTATAACTTTCTAGCGCTGAATGACAAATTTGACTAAATGATTGATGCGGCAATAATGGTAACATCGGCATAATAACTTCGACATCATCTACATTTTTGATAATTGTTTGTATCGCTTTGAAATCTGCTTTTTGTGGCGCCATAAAGAAACCACCTCCGAAAAAGTAAATCACCGCTTTTTTCGGTCGACTATTTTTTCTTTTAATCGTATACATCTCACAATATTCAAGAGGTTTTTTAGACACTTCTAGCGCCTTGAAAAGTTCAAATGGAAAGTCTGTCTTTTGTTTCTCTGCTGCCTTATAAATTGCTGTATCAAATGCAGCTCCTCTTTTAGCCATAAAACGTTTAGGTTTAATCACGGATAAAATGCTTAATGTTAATTTATATGAAAATGACATGTAATTCTCCTATTCTTTTTATTAGTTTTTATCAAATACATTTTTATTGAGGTTAAAATATTGTTTTTAATCGATGCTATAACAGCAGCTAATTGATAACTATTATCAATTATATGTTAAAAATACATAACTTTATAGTCTTTATGCTTTTGATTTTTATACGCGAAATAAAATTTACTTTGTGAATATCTTAAATAACCTATACTTCACTTGTTCTTCATCATCGTTACTCAATTCATCTAAATTGATAACACAAGGAAAACTCCACTGAATTTTTGATTTTTAACAAAAAACGCCAAACCCAATGGGTTTGACGCTTACCATATTTAATAATTATACTTTTTGAATTGTAGTTTTATCGAAACTTAACGCATATTTAAGACCATATCCAATAGTTCTATCCATACTTATATGCGCTAACCATATTAACGATATTTGTAATAATAGCTCTTCTTTACTCAATAAATAGAATAACGTAACGATAATAGGTAAAACATATGTATGACCCAGATTATATATTTTACTACCTATTTCTTTATTAAAAGCATAACCTATCATAGTTATATCAGGAACTAATAGAAGCAGCAAAAATATCCATAACGAAAAATCAAAGATAAAATAAACACTAACCGCCGTAATAAAAACACACGCATTTTCAAGTTTAATTAGATTACTCATGTAATCCCCCTTTATTTACATCATTCAATTAAATACTAACACCCTTGGTTTATTTGTACTATAAAATTTATATTAAGTAATTATTTACCAATACTCTCTATATGGCGATTCATTGTATGCTTTAATTTTTTCATAAAAAAAGAGCAAGGTCATGCGTTCGAAATTTATTTCGAAACACATATTTGACACTTGCTACATCATAAAATTGTGATATTAACGTTTTTAGCTATTATTTTATGGAGGCGGCGGGATTTGAACCCGCGTCCAAAGGTCCTGATACAAATGTTTCTACGTGTGTAGTCTGTTTGAAAATTTAACATAAGGCTTAGAAACAGACAACCAACCTTATGCGAGCTTGATTCATCTCTTCT
Organism: Staphylococcus ratti; assembly: GCF_020883535.1. Lineage (NCBI taxonomy): Bacteria > Bacillati > Bacillota > Bacilli > Caryophanales > Staphylococcaceae > Staphylococcus > Staphylococcus ratti. The sequence goes on from NZ_CP086654.1 coordinate 1,825,436, forward strand.
TGTCAGACTTCAAACGGCAGTGACAAGCGTATCCTACTAAAGTTGAATCACGTTAACAACACATAGGCGATGTTGTTAGGTGATGCAGAGTGCGATTAGGCAGCTACTGCTAAATTGTTGTTAGTTTTGCCAGTTATTATAAACTGATGTGTTGTTGCGGAGACAACCCTCCGACACGCTTCATGAGCTCTGGGGACCCCTGTCGAATCCATAAACGCCCCCGTATTGAGAAAATGTACTCTCTGGCTAGAAAGCACATTTAATTATAACGAATCTTAACATTCTTAGCAATCATTTAATAATTCTGTTTCATTGCACGATCGATATCTCGTTTTACTGCTTTCTCTTTCAAAGCTTGACGTTTGTCGTATTTTTTCTTACCACGTGCAACGCCAAGCAATACTTTACAGTTGCCATGCTTAAGATAAAGCTTCAACGGCACAATAGAGTATCCGACTTCACGTGTTTGCTCTCCCAGTTTTAAGATTTCTCTCTTGTGTAATAAGAGCTTGCGTACACGTCTAGGGTCGTGATTAAATCGATTACCTTCTTCATAAGTCGCAATATGCATATTATGAAGAAAAATTTCTCCACCTTTGACTTGTCCATAGCTATCTTTTAAATTTGCGCTACCTCGACGAATCGATTTTATTTCAGTACCTTGTAACGCAATGCCAGCTTCTATCGTATCTTCGATGTTATAATCGTGTCGCGCTTTACGATTTTCTGCTAAAGTGCTTTTTCCTGATTTTTTTGGCATTGGATGTCACCTCAGTTTACTTTTTCTTCTTTTTGCCTTTCTTTTTAACACGTTTATCTTTATAAAAAGGTTTATATTGCGTATTTCCTGACTTTTCACGTTTTCTTGCATTTTTTCCTTTACGTGATTTTCGTTTTTTCTTTTTGTCTTTGTCTTTTTTGAACGCATTACCTTTCGTTTTAGCTTGAATGGTTGTACCTCTCGCTTTTTTCTCACGTTTTGAATTGACATCTAATGGCATACCTACGATTTGAAAATCAATTTGACGTTCTTCTACATCAACATGAATGACTTTCACTTTAATCACATCGCCAATACGGTATACCGATGCTTTTCGTTCTCCAACGAGTGCCATTTGACGTTCATCGAAGTGATAATAGTCATCAGTCATGTTTTGCATCGAAACCATACCTTCAATGGTATTGGGCAATTCAACAAACATACCAAAGTTCGCAACCGAGCTCACAACACCTTCAAATTCATCGCCAAGATGTTGTATCATATATTCTGCTTTTTTTAAGTCATCTGTATCACGTTCCGCATCGATTGCACGACGTTCACGATTCGACGTATGTTCGGCCATTTGCGGCAATTTTTCCTGCCATTCTTGTTGTGCTTTACCATCCATTGATTTTTCAATGAGATATTTACGCACCAAACGATGCACAATCAAATCAGGATAACGACGTATCGGAGACGTAAAATGAGTATAGTGATCTGCTGCAAGACCAAAATGCCCCAAATTATCTGCATCATAATGTGCTTGTTGCATTGAGCGCAACATCATCGTCGAAATAACCATATCTTCTGGTCGACCTTCGACTTCTTTCGTAATACTTTGGAGCGTGCTCGGATGAATGTCTTCGCCTGTACCTTTTACCATAATACCAAAGTTAGTAATAAAATCGAAAAATTGACGCAAACGATCAGACTTCGGTTGTTCATGTACACGATAAATAAATGGTACTTCTTTCATGCTGAAATGTTCTGCTATCGTTTCGTTTGCTGCAAGCATAAATGATTCAATTAATCGCTCGCCTTCTCCTCGTTCACGCGCTACTACTTCTTGTGGAATACCCTCGTCATTGACTAAAACTTTAGCTTCCTTAATGTCAAAGTCAATTTCTCCACGACGACGACGCATTTCAATCAATTGCTTGGACAAACGTTGCGCTAAATCCAACATAGGTGTGATTGCTTTATATTTTTCACGTGTTTGTGGGTTGTGATCTGTAATAATTTCATTCACTTCTGCATATGTCATACGGGCATCTGAATGAATAACACTATCAAAAATATCATGCTGTACCACTTCACCATGTGGATTAATTTCCATACGACAACTCATTGTTAATCGATCTACATTAGGATTCAATGAACAAATGCCATTACTTAAACGATGAGGAATCATCGGAATTACACGGTCTACTAAATATACACTCGTAGCACGATCATATGCTTCACGATCTAAAGCCGACCCTTCAGTAACATAGTAACTGACATCTGCAATACTTACTGTTAATTGCATATTGCCATTTGAAAGTTGTTTAACAGCAATTGCATCATCCAAATCTTTCGCATCTGCGCCATCAATCGTAATCGTTAGGTCTTGACGTAAATCACGTCGCCCTTCAATTTCGGATGGTTCAATTGATTCTGGAATAGCTTCCGCTTCTTTTAAAACATCATCCGGAAACTCTATTTCAATGCCGTGTTGATAAATAATCGATAAAATATCTACACCAGGATCATTTTTATGTCCTAAAATAGCAGAAATGTGTCCTTCTGGATTATTAGACCCATCTGAATACGCTGTAATTTGAACGAGTACCTTATGGCCATCTACTGCTCCTAAGTCTTGGCCTTTAGGTATAAAAATATCTTGCATAATGCGTTTATCATCGGGTACTACAAAACCAAAATGACGCGCTTCGGTATAAGTACCTACGACTTGCTTTACCGAATGCGTTTCAATAGATTTAACTTCTCCTTCAACCTTCCCTTTACGGAAATCGCCGCGTGATTTTTGAACTTCAACGATAACTGTGTCTCCATCCATCGCACGATTAATTTTCGTTGGAGGTATAAAAATATCTTCCATACCTTCTTCATCAGGTCTTAAAAAAGCAAATCCTTTTTTGTTTTGGCTTAACGTTCCTCTAATCAAACCCGGTTTAGGACCTTGTTTTTGGTATCTGTCCTGTTTTGTGCGTTTCACTTTACCTTCTTGTTCCAATTCATTAAGGACTTTAATAAGGTCACGAAAGCTCTCCGCACTGCTCAAACCTAATTCATCTTGGAAGTCCGATACAGACATAGACTCATAATTAGAACGTTCCACAATGGCTTTAATTTGCGATTTCAAATTCATATGAAGTCCTCCTTTCTATTCATTTTTCTATCTTTGTCACTATTCTGACCAATCTAAAGTCTCTAAAAACTGATAGACTTCTTCAAAAACTGCTTCTTTTTCTTTATCAATTGTTATGATATGACCAGAATTTTTGTACCATGATAAATGTTTATGTTCTGACGCTGCATCATTATAAATGATATTAGCAGAATCTGTGTTAATCATTTCATCTTGTTCAGATTGAATGACAAGTAACGGTTCAATCACATCTTCAACGATCGCACGACCACCCTGGATCATATCTTGCAATTCGTGTAAAGTGCTTGTCGGTTGAAATGCTTCCATTTCTCGTTGAATCGTTGCTTCATCTTTACCTTCATATTTTTTAAAGTTTCTTGCATATTCTAAAACACCTTCGTACATTGCCCCTTCTGTCTTAATATACATAGGTGAACACATGGTTACAATACCCTTAACATCTCGAGTTAAGCTTAGTTTTAAAGCAAAAACGCCACCAAGTGATAAACCGGCTACTGCAATTTCATCATAACCTTGATCAACTAAATAATCGTAACCCTCTAGTGCATCTTTATACCATACGTGCGGACTCGACTTCAAAATCTCCTCAGGAGGTGCAGCATGCCCTTCATAGTGAGGTGCATAAGAGGTATAACCTTTTTTCTGTAAAAAACGACCGAGTTGTCTTACATCTGAACTGTTCCCAGTAAAACCATGTAATAACAACACTGCACGTGGCCCTTCTTCAAATAAGAAAGGTTTTGGTAATTGGATTTTCATATGTCATTCCGTCCTTTCAAGTCACATATAACTTCATTTTATAGTTTAATGGGTAGCGCTACAAATAAAAAAGCCCGACTTATCAACTGTCGGACTTTGATTTTCTAAACGGTCTAAAATGTTAACTCTATTTTTAACGTTTACCGTCAGACTTATAAATTAAAGTAACTGATACCTAACATTAGTACAAAGAAAATAATTGAAAGTACAATTGTCAATCTATGCAAAAATAAATCTACACCACGTTGTTTTTGTTTACCAAATAACTGTTCGGCTCCACCACTGATGGCACCTGATAAGCCATTACTTTTACCTTCTTGTAATAAAACAACTGTGATGAGTGCGATACAGTCAATAATTAGTAATACAACAAAAAATGTGTGCATCAGATTGTCCTCCATTCATCATATACGAAGGTTATTCTATCATATTTAAGGCCATTTCACAACATGCCGTTAACGATTGAACGTTGACTTGCGTTTGATGCTTACCCAAATCATGAAAATCACTAACAACAATGTGCCTATTATCACGATGATATATGGAATTAACGCAAAGAAACCTTTAACATTTAGAATCGCTATATAAATAATAGGTGGGTTTAATAATGCATTGAATAATTGCGAAATAAAAACAGCAATCATAAACCACCATAAATAAGGGTGTTGATATTTTATAGCAACTACACCAGCAGAATAAGCTAAAATGTACAAAATACCTGTATATCTCAAGCTATTATTAATCATATTAATCGCATTTTCTGTAGTACGATTGTTAGAGTGTTCTAACATATAACTAATGACATGGCCATCCACAATGATGACTTGGTGCACTACTAGACATACCGCGAACAAAAATGAAAGATATCCTATTAATCGTCCTGTATGTTTAGCACGCGCCTCATTTGACGGATTTTGCTTCATATATCGGTGCTCCTTTTTAAAATCACTTATCTTCATTATATCAGTTCAAAACAGACATTGAAATATTGGCTTTTATTTGTCAATAAAGCGATGCAATTTAATGTTACATATGCTTAAATAGCATAAATAAGCCAGAGTGCGTGATGCACTCTGGCTTATGCGCAAGATTAATACATTATTTATCTAAGTTATAAAAAGCATTAAGCCCTTCATATTTCGCTGTTTCGTACAATTCATCTTCAATACGTAATAATTGATTGTATTTCGCAATACGATCTGTACGTGATAATGAACCTGTTTTAATTTGTCCTGCATTTGTTGCAACAGCGATGTCTGCAATTGTAGTATCTTCTGTTTCACCTGAACGGTGTGATACAACTGCAGTGTAACCTGCTTTTTGAGCCATTTCGATAGCTTCGAATGTTTCTGTTAAAGTACCGATTTGGTTTACTTTAATTAAGATAGAGTTACCGATGTTGTTTTCGATACCTTTAGCAAGAATTTCAGTATTTGTAACAAATAAATCATCGCCAACAAGTTGTACGCGGTCACCGATGCGCTCAGTTAATAATTTCCAACCTTCCCAGTCGTTCTCGTCCATACCATCTTCAATTGAGATGATAGGATATTTATTAACGAGTTCTTCTAAATAATCTACTTGTTCTTTAGCTGTACGTTTCGCGCCTTTGTCGCCTTCGAATTTCGTGTAGTCGTACACACCGTTTTCGTAGAATTCAGAGGAAGCACAGTCAAAACCTAAGAAAATATCTTTACCTGGCTCATAACCTGCTTTTTTGATCGCTTCGATGATTGTCTCAACACCATCTTCAGTACCTTCAAATTTAGGGGCAAAACCACCTTCGTCCCCAACTGCAGTTACTAATTCACGAGATTTTAAGATTTTAGCCAATGCGTGGAATACTTCCGCACCCCAGCGTAATGCTTCTTTAAAGCTGTCTGCACCAACAGGTAAAATCATGAACTCTTGGAATGCGATTGGTGCATCTGAGTGCGAGCCACCGTTAACGATGTTCATCATTGGTGTTGGTACTACTGTAGAATTGAATCCACCTAAATATTTGTATAAAGGTTGTCCTAAGAAGTCAGCTGCTGCACGCGCAACGGCAATAGAAACACCTAAAATCGCGTTAGCACCTAACTTACCTTTATTTGATGTGCCATCAAGTTGAATCATCATTTTATCGATTGAAACTTGTTCTAATGCTGAAAATTCACCTTCAATGATTTCTGGTGCGATAATTTCGTTAACATTTTCAACTGCTTTTTCAACACCTTTACCAAGGTAGCGCTCTGTATCACCATCACGTAATTCTACTGCTTCATGTTCACCCGTTGAAGCACCTGATGGTACAAGGGCGCGACCAAATGCACCACTTTCTGTTAAAACTTCGACTTCTACTGTTGGATTCCCACGTGAATCAAGTACTTCGCGAGCATAAACATCCGTAATAATTGGCATAATAATAAATCTCCTTTTTCATGATTGTATTTAAACTAAGGGATTGGGACAAGAGCAGTTCTTCGTTATGTCCCACCTCTATTCATTACTGTCTACATCATTCATCTTCATTATAACTTGTTTTAAAATGGACTCAACTATTTTAATGTTTGATGAGACTTTCACCTGTCATTTCAGCAGGTTGTTTCAAATTCAATAAATCGAGTAGTGTAGATGCAAGATCACCTAAACGCCCTGTTTCTTTTAATTCGATACCTTCTTTAGTTACAATAACTGGAACCGGGTTTGTCGTATGTGTCGTCATAGGTTGGTCTTCATCAGTTAATACTTCGTCAGAATTACCATGGTCAGCTGTAATAATTGCACAACCATCCATTTCTAGAATTTTATCGACCACTGCACCTAAACATTCATCTACAGCTTCAATGGCTTTAATTGTTGGTTCAAGCATACCACTATGCCCCACCATATCTGGATTAGCGAAATTAAGAATGATTAAGTCTAAATCACCTTTAGCGAGTTCTTCGAGTAGCACATCTCTAACTTCATATGCACTCATTTCTGGTTTGAGGTCATACGTCGCAACTTTTGGTGAATCAATTAAACGTCGACGTTCACCTTTAAATTCTTCATTTTGACCACCATTCATAAAGTAAGTCACATGAGGATATTTTTCAGTTTCAGCAATACGCAATTGTATTAAATTGTTGTCTTGAGCCACTTCACCGATTGTATTTTTTAAATCCACTTTTTCAAATACAATTTCAGCGTCTACATTGTCATTGTATTTTGTAAATGTTGCGTAGAATAAATCGTTAACGCGTTCCACTTTAAACCCTTCAAACGCTTTATCTGTAAAGATTTCAGAAAGTTGTGCTGCGCGGTCTGGACGGAAATTATAGAAAATAACAGCATCTCCGTCATTAACACCATTATTTTGATCTTCAACGACAAATGGCACAACGAACTCATCTGTAAGATCTTCAGCATAATTGGCTTCTACACCTTCACGGGCATTCGCATATCTCGGCGCTGATTCAAAGCCGCGAATAGCATCATAAGCTTTATGTTCACGCTCCCAACGTTTATCACGGTCCATGGCATAGTAACGCCCAGCAACAGAAGCAAATTGTCCTACCCCAATGGCTTTAAATTGTTTTTCGGTTTCTTCTATATAAGTTAATGCTGATTTTTGATCGACGTCACGTCCATCTAAAAATGCATGTACATAAACTTTAGCCAAACCTTTATTTTTCGCTAAACGTAGAATAGCAAATAAATGTTCATAATGGCTGTGTACGCCGCCATCTGATAACAAACCAAATACGTGTAACGCAGATTGACGTTCAAGCGCATGGTCAATCGCACGATTCAATACTTTGTTGTCATAAAATTCTCCGTCTTCAATTGATTTGTTAATACGTGTTAAGCTTTGATACACAATACGTCCAGCACCAATATTCATATGTCCGACTTCAGAGTTACCCATTTGTCCTTCCGGAAGTCCAACATCTAAGCCGCTCGCCTCAATTTGAGTTGTAGGAAATTTTTCATAATAGCGGTCAAAATTGGGTTTGTACGCTTGTTTAACAGCGTTACCATGGACTTCTTCTCTATTTGCCAAGCCATCTAAAATAATAAGTGCTGTTGGTTTTTTTGCCATAATTATTTTGCACCTTCTAACAATTGAACATAATCATCTACTTTAAGTGAAGCACCACCGACTAATGCACCGTCAATGTCTGATTCTGACATATATTCTTTAATATTGTTCGGTTTCACGCTACCACCATATTGAATGCGTACCGCTTCTGCCACTGCATCACTTGTAAGTTTCGCAATTTTTTGGCGCACAGCTGCACACATTTCATTCGCATCTTTAGCTGTTGAAGATTTACCAGTACCGATAGCCCAAATTGGCTCATATGCAATTACTGTTTGTTTCACTTGGTCGTCCGAAAGACCTTCAAGCGCTTTTTCAACTTGACGCTCAACAACTTCATTTGCTTTACCATTTTCACGTTCTTCATCGCTCTCGCCTACACAAATGATAGGTGTCATACCATGTTTGAAAACGGCATGTGCTTTTTTGTTAATGTCTTCATCTGTTTCGTGGAAAATATCACGACGTTCAGAATGACCAATCACAACATAGCTCACACCTAAGTCTTGTAATGCAACCGGTGATGTTTCTCCAGTGTACGCACCGCTTTCTTCATAGAATGTATTTTGTGCGCCAATCTTTAATCCAGGTGCTACACCTGCTTTTGTTAATGAAATTAACGCGTCTAATTGGATTGTTGGTGCACAAATAACAGATTCCACTTCATTTGTATCTGGTAACGCCGGCAATGCATTGACGAAATCTTTCGCTTCTGCAACAGTTTTGTTCATTTTCCAGTTACCTGCAATAATTGGTTTTCTCAATTAAAACCCTCCTAATAAATGTTAAGAAGCTAGGGCGAATATCTTTAAGATTTAAACAGAACGAAATAATGCTTAAAAGCATTTTCAACTCACATTGTGAACGTTCTAAAAAGCATTTTGTCTGCGAAATAACGTTTAACGGTTCCTTAAAAATTATTTTGTTATGCCCCATCTCTTGCAAATTTTTATTACTTTATTTTATTACTTATCTGCGATTGCTTTAATACCAGGTAAGACTTTGCCTTCTAAATATTCTAATGAGGCACCGCCACCTGTAGAAATGTGTGTAAAGTCATCTTCAAAACCGAGTTGCATTGCTGCTGCTGCTGAATCGCCACCGCCAATAATTGTTGTAGCATCTTTTAATTCAGCAATAGCTTCACAAACACCAATTGTTCCTTGAGCAAAGTTGCTAAATTCAAATACGCCCATAGGTCCATTCCATACGACAGTATGCGCACCTTCTAATTGCTTTTTAAATAATGCAACTGTGTCAGGACCGATGTCCATAGCTTCTTGGTCTTCTGGGATTTCATCGATAGAGACTGTCGTAATACTAGCATCATTTGAAAATTCTTTTGCTACTTTACCATCAACAGGTAAGACGATTTGGTCACCTGCACGCTCAAGTAAATCTTTTGCAAAATCAATTTTATCCGCTTCTAAAAGTGACAAACCTATTTCTTTACCTTGCGCTTTTAAGAAGGTATAAGCCATACCGCCACCAATTAGGACTTTATCAGCAATATTTAATAAGTTTTCAATAACACCAATCTTATCTGATACTTTTGCGCCGCCTAAAATAGCTACAACCGGTTTGTCAGGATGCTCAACAACGCCACCAATAAACTTAATCTCTTTTTCCATTAAGAAACCAGCCACTGTTTCTAAATGTGTAGAAATCCCAACATTCGATGCATGTTCACGATGTGCTGTACCAAACGCGTCGTTAACAAAAATGTCGCCTAATGATGCCCAATATTTACCTAATTCACTATCGTTTTTAGATTCTTTTTTGCCATCTAAATCTTCAAATCGCGTATTTTCAAACATTAATACGTCGCCGTCATTAAGTGCATTAATCGCTGATTCTAATTTTTCACCACGTGTTTCAGGGATGAACGTAACATCTTTGTTTAATTTTTCAGATAATCGTTTCGCAACAGGGGCAAGCGTTAATTTTTCTTTATCGCTTTCTTCTTTAACTTTGCCTAAGTGAGAGAAAACAACGATTTTGCCACCTTGCTCAAGGATATATTGTAAAGTTGGTAAAGCCTGTACGATACGGTTGTCATTTGTAATTTCTCCGTCTTTCATAGGTACATTGAAATCTGCGCGTACTAACACAACTTTACCTTTTAACGAAACGTCTGTTACATCTTTTTTTGCCATAATAATCCTCCTCAAAAACACTTGTTATTTTAAAATAAGCGGAGAAGTGATGTGCTCCTCCGCTTACTATAAGCTAATTTCTAGTTAGAAGCACGTACATTTAACCTAAATAAGTTAAACTAAAGGATATGCCTTTAACTTAGTATAATATAATTCAGCTTATTTAGCATGACTTGCTAAATATTCTAAAGTGCGTACTAATTGAGCAGTATATGACATTTCGTTATCGTACCATGATGCTACTTTAACTAATTGACGATCGCCAACAGTCATTACACGTGTTTGTGTTGCGTCAAATAATGCACCAAAAGTCATACCTACAACGTCAGAAGATACGATTTCGTCTTCAGTGTAACCGAAAGATTCGTTCGTTGCATTTTTCATTGCATTGTTCACTTCTTCAACTGAAACTTCTTTATCTAATACTACCGTTAATTCAGTTAATGAACCTGTTGCAACTGGTACACGTTGCGCACCACCATCTAATTTGCCATCAATTTCAGGGATTACTAAACCGATTGCTTTAGCAGCACCTGTTGAGTTAGGGATAATGTTTTCTGCTGCTGCACGCGCACGACGTTTATCACCTTTTTTGTGTGGTGAATCTTGTGTATTTTGATCGCCTGTATAAGCGTGAATTGTTGTCATTAAACCTTCTACAATACCAAATTCATCGTGTAACGTTTTTGCAACTGGCGCCAAAGAGTTTGTTGTACATGAAGCACCTGAAACCACAGTTTCTGAGCCGTCTAATTCTTCATGGTTAACGTTAAATACAATCGTTTTAAGATCTCCTGTACCAGGTGCAGAGATTAATACTTTTTTAGCCCCTGCTTGAATATGTGCTTCAGCTTTTTCTTTCGCTGTGAATAAACCTGTACATTCTAAAACAACGTCAACATCAAGGTCACCCCAAGGTAATTTTGATGGTTCTGGTTCAGAGAACGATTTCACTTCTTTACCATTTACGCGGAAACCACCATCAATTACATCTACTTCTTCAGTAAAACGTCCTTGCATCGTGTCATATTTTAATAAATGTGCAAGCATGTCGTCGTCAGTTAAATCGTTTACAGCTACAACCTCAATGTTCTCTACGTCTTGAATTCTTCTGAATGCTAAACGACCAATTCTACCAAATCCGTTAATTGCTACTTTTACTGCCATGTTAATGGCCTCCTTTAATGATATTTAAAAAGTGATATACCACCCTACTGTGAATCATTGTTTCCCGATAGACGAATGCATATGCTAGAAAACCAAATAGGCAATCTAATCTCAATGCATCTTTATGATTAAATCACTTTTTACTTTTTTACTTAGTGCTTGTGCCTACAATCATTTTTGCTGCTTCTTCATCTGTAATTAATACCGTATTTTTAGGGGCTATTTTCAAGTATGCTTTTATTGCATTACCTTTAGAACAACCACCCGCCACAGCAAAATTGTGTGTTTTCAATCGAACCTCTTCAAGTTGCAGTCCAATTGTATTGACTTTGTGAATAATTTGGCCATCTTCATCAAAATAATACCCAAATGCTTCACCTACGGCATTATGATGTTGAAGTTTCTTTATCACTTCTTGTGATGATTGACGTCTTTTTGCCATTTTCAGCGCATCACCAATGCCATGTATTGTTATTTGTGAATCTTTAATTTTTTCTAGTGTTTGAATTACTGCAGGTTCTTTGAGTAAATTCTGATACGTTAACTCACTGACATTATCAGGAACATATAATGTCGTATAGCTTCCACCTGTACGATGTGCCATCGTAGAACAAATGGTGTTCGCTTGGAAAACAACATTTTCACCAAGGCCGCCTCTAGCAGGCACAAATAATACCTTATAAGGTAATGATGACATCGCATCACTTACAGATGCCATTGTAGAACCGCCGGTCACAGCAACAATTGCGTCCTTATATAATTGTTTTTCTAATAATTGCCCTGCAATGCGCCCCATTTCGACTTTAACACTTAAGTCTTTTTCGCTATTACCAGGTACTACATGAACTTCTTTAATTTGATACAAATCTTTAATTTGCTTCGCTAAGCTATGATAATCTGTATAGTTATTAAAATAAATATTAAGTTCACTTAAGACATCGACACCAACATTAGTCAGTGTCATTCCTGTAGGTTTGACTAAAATTAAATCTTGTTCTTTCAAAAGGTTTGTTTCAGAACGTAACACCCTTTCTGTAAGATTTAATTTTTCGCTAAGCGTTCGGCGTCCGACAGGTTGATACTTTTGGATGGTACTTAAAATTGAAAAACGCCGATACATCTTGTCTACCAAATCAGGAACAATTCTTTGCTGCACTTGAATGATATTTTTCAAGAGGCATGCCTCCTTATTTGCGAAACAGGATGGTCAAGTTTGAGCCAAGCGTTGACAAATTTAGTCCCGTCAGTCACAAAAAAATATAACCTGTTTACATTTTCATATTACTATGGATAAAATAAAAACGCAAGTCAAAAACAATCCCGCTCCTAAATCACCTGGACAAAAAACGTCCCAAACAGATAGAAATATAACGACCAGTTAGTTCTATTTTCACGAAAATGTCTGACCTTAAACATGAATGGGTACATATAAAGTATGCCTCATACTCGTAAATAAAGGAGGATGCAATATGCACTTTTCAAATGATGAACCCGAAGTTATAGACCCTGATGATCCTCGTTATAAAAGACCTGAGGACTTTCATCGCCAAAACAATCGTTCTCAAGAACGAGATTTTTATAATGAAGACTCACGTGGAGGTAGACATATTTACTATCAATCTTACGGTTGTACACCTTTCGGATGTCTCCCAGGCTGTTTAGTTTCTATTGTTATCTCTATCATTTTAACGATACTTTTAAATATGTTTTTTTGGTAAAAATTACCCCTGAACAAATCGTCTATGTTCAGGGGCTTTTTAGGTTATGGGTCTGTAGTTTGTGACGCTGACTCACGACTTTGACGTGTTTGTGTTGAATGATGTGCTTCTGTTGATTGCTGCGTACGCCGTTCCTCTGTTGACGGTTGAGAAGGAGAGGCCGGTTCTGTAGTACGTTCTTGTGTTGGTTTTTCCTGCGTTGGCTTTTCTTGAGTCGATTTTTCTTGTGTTTGCTTTTCTTCCGTTGAAGACTTTTGTTCTTCTGATGATGGCTTCTCTTTCTTATTTTCTTTCGTTGGTTGCTCTGTTGTACGTGCTTTATTTCGAGCCTGGCGTGCCGCTTCAATAGACGCTTGACGTGCTTGCTCTATGGAAGCTTGGCGTTCTTGTTCGATTGAAGCTTGCATTGCTTGACGTTGAGCCTCTTGCGCTTCTAACCTTTTCTCACGCTCTTTTTTCTCTTCAGCACGTTTTTTTCTCTCTTTTGCTTTTTCTTCTTCTTTTTGCTTTTGGTATTCTTCTGCAGATTTTTCTTGGAGTCGCTCATTCCCACGGTGTGATTGATCAACAAAAGCAAAAATTGCAAATATCAATCCGCCTATTAACAGTAAAATAACGAGTATACTCAAACAGCCTGTAGCTATTTTTTTAGCGCGTTTGTCATTTTGTCTAGACGGGGGCATTTGATTATTTAATCCCATAATCTGACCTCACTTTATATAACTTACTTGTGTTTATACTCGTGATGACTCGGAATTATTTTGTTCAACTTGTCAACTGAACGTCAAACCTTCTATTCAATATCTATCATTATAACAACTCTATGTCTAAAAATAAAAATAAACGTTTAATAGAACATTTCAACGAAAATGTTTGTCTTATTTTAGAAAAAACGTTTACTTCCATATCAACCAAGGAAAATATATAGAAAAAATTGATATATAAGAGGAGGACACTCATGTTAAAGTCTATTTTCAGAATTATTATTCGTGTGGTCGTTATGAAATTAATTGCTCAATTTTTCAATAAAAAACAAAGATAAGACCAGAATGCTGCATCATTCTGGTCTCACTACTAAAGGGAGTTAAACCTTCGTCGTATATTATGGGGTATACGCTAATTAAGAGATGGGTTAATAAACCTATTTTCGAAGGCACTTTTATTATAACGCTCATTGTGAAAAAATAAACATGCCATTTGTGAGCATTTATTGACAGGTTTTTGGCCTCTTTTTGAACACACCCAATTAGATGCATAGAATGGCAAAATTTCTAATTACAGGTCGCATAGATAAAATTGGTCAGCGGTGGCGTCAAGAGTAAGTTGTTTGTAATTTCTAACTCAGACGCACACGTCGTGTTCAACAGCTTCTATTCTAAAACCTCTACGCCTCATGGATGCTATACATTTAAAAAGTGAGACAAGCCTTTCTCCCCCACTCTTCCTTTTTGTTATTTTAATTGTAATTGATAAAAGGCTAAGTCTAGCCATCGATCAAATTTATAACCAACTTTTTCTAGCACGCCCATCAACTTAAACCCTTGCGCTTTGTGCAAATGCATACTGCCTTCATTCATCGTATCAATCCCTGCCACAATCGTTTGATAGCCTCTTGTCGTTGCGTCATTAATAAGATGTGTCAAAAGCTTCGAAGCTATCCCTTTTCTTCTATATAAGTCACTGACGTAAATTGAATGTTCTACTGTATATTGATAAGCAGGCCAATCTCTAAAGGAACCAAATGTTGCAAATCCAGCAACCGCGCCTTCATATTCATAAACCCATATCGGCCATCCCTCATTTTTCTTTTTATTAAACCAAGTTTCACGTTCTTCGAGCGACGTTTCATCATAAGTATACACTGCCGTTGTATGACGGATCGCATGATTATAAATCTCTGTAATCACTTCAATATCCTCTATCTTTGCTTCTCTTATCATCATGACACCTTCCTCAATATATTTTTCTCATTTTTTAGAATAAACAATAAATTAAGCGCTATCATAATGCCTAACGTCATTTAGAGATATTGTACAATGGCAGACCACACTATGTGAAGCGATTTTTTATCTTAAAATATGTTTGTTATTTATTCCATACTTTATGATATAATAAATTTATCTTTTAATTAGGAGGTTTTTTTACATGTATCAAAAACTTGGAATTTGTGCATTATCTTTATCTCTCTTAGGTACGGTCTACACACCACTCGCTAAGGCTGAAACTGTAGCACCTACTGGCCCACTCACTGTCAAAAGTAAAGCTGACGTGATGGAGTCACTCAAAGAGGCAGCACCAGAGAAAGGCATTAAAAACTACACTAAGTACTACAGCATTGAAAAAGAACAAAAGGACAACATGGGCTTCACACACTACACACTTTACCCTAAAGTGGACAAACACATTGCTAAAGACCGTGAAGTGAAAGTACACGTAAACCCAAAAGGTAAAGTTGTAATGGTCAATGGTGAATTAAAAGCACCAGAAGTAAAACCTAAAAACAACGTTTCGCTAAGCAAAGAGGATGCTATTAACAAGGCATTTAAAGCTGTCGACATTAACCGTAACGAAGCTAAAAATGCTGATGATGAAGTAGTTAAATCAAGTGAAGTTGTCATTAACAGTGACAAAAACAAATTTGTTTATGAAGTAGAATTAACAACAATTGATCCTAAGCCATCTCACTGGAAAGTTCAAATCGATGCTAAAACTGGAGAAGTTGTTGAAAAACAAGACTTAGTTCACCATGCTGCAGAAGTTGGTAAAGGCGTAGGTGTTCGTAATGATGAAAAAGAGATTAATATCAACTCTACTCAAGATGGTTACTCATTAGAAGACCTTACACGTAATGGTAAATTAGCAGCATTTACTTATGATCAATACACAAATGCTACGCACTTAATTACAGATGAAGATACTACTTTTGACTCTGATGATCAAAAAGCGGGTGTAGATGCTAACTTCTACGCTGGTAAAGTTTATGATTACTACAAAGAAGTACACAACAGAGATTCATATGACGATAAAGGTAGCCCTATCGATTCTATCACTCACGTGAACAAATTCAGAGGCCGCGATAACAGTAAAAACGCTGCTTGGTTAGGCGATAAAATGATTTACGGTGACGGTGATGGACAAGAAACGCACAGTTTTTCTGCTGCTGACGATGTTGTTGCACACGAAATCACACATGGTGTGACGCAACAAACTGCTGGACTTGTTTACCGTGATCAACCAGGTGCATTAAACGAAAGTTTCTCTGACGTTTTTTCATACTTCATTGATCCAGACGATACTTTATTAGGTGAAGACTTATTCATCAATCCTGGTCCAGACAAAGCAATCCGTAGCTTCAGCGATCCTACTCAGTTTGATCAACCTGCACACATGGACGATTACCAAAATGTAGATTATGATAACGGTGGTGTTCATATCAACTCTGGTATTCCAAATAAAGCAGCTTACTTAACAACTGAAAAATTAGGAAAAGAAAAATCCGAAAAAATCTACTACCGCGCACTTACTGAATACTTAACTTCAACATCTCAATTCAAAGATGCTAAACGTGCGCTTGAACAATCAGCAGAAGATTTATACGGTGAAAGCGCAAAAGAAAAAGTAACAGAAGCTTGGAATGAAGTGGGACTCTAAGTTTTTAAACATAACGATTGCGTTTAAATTTTAAAATATATACACTAACTCAATATCCTAATACTCCTTCATAAAATGAAGGGATGGAATGACAATATTCTATTGAATTTGTCGATCCATCCCTTCTTATTTTTTTATTTGTTTATTGTTAATATTAATCCTTCAGGTGTCACATGTTCATCCACTTTTCCATTTGGAATAACGACATTAAAAGTGCTTAAACCATATGTTTCTAGAGGACTTTTACGCTTTTGATGAGATTGCCATGTATTTAGCGCCAAATGATGATGATATTGTTTGTCTGACATAAAAAACGCTTGTGGTAACGTCGAAGCGACGTTGAAACCAATACGCTCATAAAATAAGCGTCCTTCTTTTAAATCACTTGCTTTCAAATGTAAGTGACCGATTTGAGCATTTTTATGCATACCTTCCCAAATAGTACTTTCGGCTTCTCCTATAATGCTTTCAATATCTAAAGGTAAAGTATCCATTTTGACCATTTGATTTTGCCATTCCCACGTACGTGCATCTCGATCTACATAGACTTCAATTCCATTACCTTCAGTATCAGTAAAATAGATTGCTTGACTGACTAAATGATCCCCACCACCGATAGGAATATTAAACGACGAAAGATGTTTAATTAGCGCACCTAATTGGTTAACTGAGTCTAATAAAAATGCAATATGAAACAATCCTGCTTCATAAGGTGTTGCTTGACGACCTTCTTTTAGATCATTTAAAACCAGTTCATGCCCTTTCGTTCCTATTGAAAAAACAACTTGTTGCTTTGATTGCGATTTAATCGGTAAACCTACAATCGCTTGATAAAAATGCGTTTGCTTCTCTAAATTGGCTACATTTAATGTAATACGGTTAACATGTATCGCTCTGTTATCATGAAAATTCATAGTGTAACTCCTTTGTGTTTTTAAGTATAATTATTATACCTAAGTCCATTCAGAATTACAATCATCATGTTTTCATTGAATAGACACTTTAATGGAAATAAAGCACGCTATCGCTTATATTTAATATATGCGAATCATGCAAAATAAAAGGAGGTTTTACAATGCAAGTGAATAAATTAGCTTATATCTTATTAGCCTTATTTTTAGGTTCATTTGGTATCCATAAATTTTATGCTGGTAAGCCAATTCAAGGTCTTTTACACATCGCATTCTTTTGGACTGGTATTCCCCACATTATTGCTATTATTAGTGCCATTCGCGTTCTACTGATTCCATCAGATGAATACGGTCGTGTAAGTTTATAATGAAACACAAAAAAAGCGGAAGT
Source organism: Staphylococcus ratti (assembly GCF_020883535.1). Taxonomy (NCBI): domain Bacteria; kingdom Bacillati; phylum Bacillota; class Bacilli; order Caryophanales; family Staphylococcaceae; genus Staphylococcus; species Staphylococcus ratti. Next base: position 1,843,407 of record NZ_CP086654.1, read on the forward strand.
AAGGATGCTTTATCCCACTTCCGCTTTCTTTTTATGATTAATTACATTTTAACAACGTTTGCTGCTTGCTCGCCGCGGTCGCCATTAACGATTTCAAAATCAACATTTTGACCTTCTTCTAAAGATTTGTAGCCCTCTCCAACGATTGCTGAGAAATGTACGAATACATCATCTCCATCTTGGCGCTCAATAAATCCAAAACCTTTTTCTGCGTTAAACCATTTTACTGTACCACTATACATAAAGAATACCTCCGTTGTGCATTAAGCACATTTTATTTGTAAAAAAATTTCATTCATTAAAAGGAGCATATTCTAAAATAATAAACTACAATTCAACTTCACGATCTTTTATTACGATAAACTCAACTATACACGCAATGTTGACTAAAGTAAACCAAAAGTTATAAATATGTGTAATATATCCATTTTATAATAGTAACTTATACACATCATACGTTATAAAAATCCACTTTTCAAAGGACTGCGTGGACAGCAGATAATATATTCAGTAACAAAAGGATATATTAGTGTAAATGTTTTGAAATAAATGCTAATATTGCTACGCCTTTTTTGCTATAATAATTGCGATCCATATTTATTTAAAAATATTGTATTTATGGTCAAGATTTTATGATTATATATAAAAAGGGGTTATTAAATTATGAAATTCAAACAAATTGCGGTAATTAGCTTATCGAGCTTTTTAGTACTAAGTGCATGCGGTCAAAACGATAGCAACAGTAAAAAAGAAGCGAAGTCAGAAAACCATCAAAAAGAAGACGAATTAAAAAAATATAAGGCCAACTTGAAAGCATTTGTTAACAGGGAACTTGATGCTTATGATAACTTTTCGGAGAAAGTAAGTATCGTTGACGCCTCTAATCCAAAAAAGTTTGTTAAAACCATTAAAACTCAAGCTAATATATTTGAAAAATCTCGTAAAAGCTTTGAGTCTCAAAAATATGATGCTAAGGTACCTGAAGACTTAAAAGACATTGAAAAACGCTTTTTACAGTCTAACCAAACCATAGGTGGCTTCTTTAACAATTTGGGAACTGATACGGAAAAACTAATAAATAATGAGATTTCCGCTGATGAATATGAAAAAAATATGGACAAAAATACAAAAACATTAGATGAATATAATCTAGACAAGGTGTCTATTCACGATGTGGAGAAATATTTAGGTAAAGAGACTGCAGAAAAAGTGGAGAAAATCGTAAAGACAAAGTAATTTAACCAAAAAGAACATGTCCTTTAAAAGGACGTGTTCTTTTTGGTTAAATATAACCTTTGAAAAACGATTAACGATATAAAAATATTGGTTTACTTTATACAGCATCCATATGATTGTAGTGATAATTAACGAGGTCAAAAAATTGATGCATATCATAACCCCATTTTGCATAATATGCAATTGGATCAGTGTGATCTGTGCCACCCCAATATTTTCCTACTGCATTGTGGCTTATAATCGTACCGATACCTTCATTGTCATCGGCAAGCGTTGGTGTTAGATTCTTTTGTTTTAACATATATGCTGCAAGCCATGCTTGATTATTCACTGATTTCGCAAAATCATCAAACGTATATGTACGCACCACTTCTATTTGATAGAAGTATGGATTTGCTTCTTTACCAGCACCCCATACATAATATTCAGCAGGTGCTGTTAAATGAATCTCGTTGTTATCTACAAACGCGTGGACAAAGGCTGTTTCATATGTTTCATACATACGATCTACCCATTGAGTTAAAGTACTATTGTCTTCACCAACTTCATGAATAACAATCCCCTGATATGTGCCATACTTATAAGGTAATTTAGGTAGCGTGTTCATTCGGCTATCCTTTACAACCTTAGAATGCTTAATTTGATTTTGAATAATGTATTGATTAACATCTGGATAATGCGTCGGTGCAAATTCTTTTGGTAGTTTAGAAGCTTCACTATTTGGAGAAATCGGATGATCAAAAGGTGAAGATGTTGATTTTAAGGGAGACAATGTGCTTTTGGCATAAGTGTTTGGTGCAAAAACTGCTAACATAAATATCAAAGTGACGAGGACAGATAAATATTTCATTGCTATTGGACCTCCTTTAAATTAATTAAAATAATAATACTATTAAATACTTTTTCATTATTCATATTACTCTTTTAATAAATTAAGTCAATAGCAAAAATTTAAGTTCATCATTTGTTCACTAATATTAAAAATAACATTGTATTTACTTGCTCTTAATTCTAAAAAAGGACTAAAACCATGAAACAAAACACGGTTTTAGTCCTTTTTGATTGCAACTTGTTTGCAAAAACCCCCTCGAGAGAGATTAAATATGTTGATTTCACAAGCTTTATAAGCGTTTTGTGACCATGATGTGACTATAACAAAAGCGACCTGTTTATTGGTCGCTTTCTAAATTATAGTTATCTTTGCACTCACAGTTATCCAAACTTATTTTAAAGGTCTAATGAAATACATCTGTCCGAATTCCTCATAATCATAAGTCTGAGTATTATATCTAGCTAATTCTTTTTTACTCTTTCCACCGCCAAGCCAATCTTGTTCTAAAACAAAGAATGTTTTATCATCTTCTTCTCTTAAGGTGTTAACTACAATACCAACGTGTCCATCACCATTTTTCCCATTTTCCATTACAAATAAATCACCTGTTTGTGCTTCAAACCCTTCTTCGTACTTATACACAACTGCTTCATTTTTAAAATCATTTTCAGTTAAAATGTCTTTTGGTTTTTCACCTTTAAGAGCATGTCCAAAAATATGGTTCCAGTATACATTAGCAAGATCTAGAGCTTCATAACCATTAATACCATTCCAATCCCATCCGTGGTTCGCTAGTGTGTTTTCTATGTAGTCTAAATGGTTATTAGCCTTCTCTTCCGCGTTTATTTCAGAGTATTGCACAAAAGGAGTTGCTACTGCTGCTGCTAAAACTAAAGATGTTAGCGTTTTTTTTAATTTCATTATATCTCTCTTTTCATTTTTTATTTTAGATTTTAAATCTAATAAATACACTATATCACAATTACGGTTTTTATACTTAAATAAAATGATATAATTTTATACTTTTTACATTTCTTTTTTATCAAAAAATAAAAAAGAGCCGCCCTTAAGGACAGCCTTTCGAATTACTCTTATCTATATTCTAAAATAGCAAAGTAATTACAGCATATCTAGGGTGGGTTGGTTATATTGTTTCACTCTATTTTAATAACACTCATTTCATAACCTTATATATTTTACTGAGTCCTCCAATAATGACTATAGCAAGTGTTTTAGCTGTGTCTAAGTTTAAATTAGGGCGGCCATTTTTAAACGGTGCAAGTTTAAATATCGCATTGTCAATATGTTTTTTAACTTTAATAATGTTGTTGTAACTCCAGAAAATTAAACCACTCAAAATTATTATTAAGGGGCGGTCATTACGATCACCCCTTAATTATCATCAAAACACTTCTTTCACAATTAACCTTTCATGCCAAATCCACTCGTTATGATTATTCCAATAAATACGACACCAACCATCGATGATTTCAAATACGTAAATCAATGTACCCGGCGTATACTCAGCTTTTCCTACATTAAATTTGTAGTTCGCTCTACTCTCTCCATATCTCGTGGCTGATGTAGCTCCTAATCCATCTACTTTCGCATTAAAATAAGTCCCCTTTTTGTCATATTCAAATATACCACATTATCTTTTCATTCGTGCTAAAAAAGCACAAAAAAGAGGCAAGCCCAATATTTAGCAGGCACTTGCCTTTGATCATTTAAATTATAACATAAAAAGAGTGCACACCACTATGTATCCGAGGACGGTTATACGCCTTTATGCTTCTTGTAATTGAGCACGGAATACACAGGTTTACGTGTGCACTAAAAGTTATTATAAGGATAATGATATTTACAGTCAAGTTTTTCTTTAAGTAAATTATAGCATAAGCTGTTGTTATATGTATAGTAATGATATATCGAACCTGCAATAAAGTCTGCAGCTTGGATTAATCTAGAATTTTCACTATCTAACATTTTAACTATTAATTCGACATCAGGTCTATTTAAATCGAAATAAACCTTACCTTTTAAATAATCAACTAAACTATCACGTCTTGTAATTTTAGTTGTTCTATTGTCCAACAACAAAGTTAGCTTTTTTAAATCAGGGTTTTGAGTAATTATTCGTTTAACAATCCTAAATACCATATAATTATATAAAATGTTCTCATCTTCTAACATTTTAGGGTCACAATTGCGTTTGTTTGAAATACAATAATGAATTTTTTCTGCTTTTTCAACTATTTTATTAATGTAATGATGTTTCATAGCAGGATATGAATTATTATGTTTTATTTCTTGAATTTCAAAATCTTTAGGGTACATTTTTTTGAATTTCAATTCTTGTTTTTTCATAAAATTTTGAATTGGCTTGCTGTTTATAACTTGTAAGCCACCAACTACCACATACTCTCCATCTCTACCAAAATTCCCCGATTCATCCAAAGCTACCTTAATTTCCATGTTTTCTCTCCCAGTTTAAGTAAAATCGAATATATTATACCATAAAAAAACAGGCTACCCACAACGGATAGCCTTTTCTAATTGCACTTGCACAGATATTTCGTTTTCTATTATAGCACACTTTATTATTTTATGCTTCCCCATAATGGTCCTAAGCTGCCATCTGGTTTGATTTGTCTAATTGGCATATACACTTCATAACCAGAATTAGTCATCCAACTAATCCATACAAAACCATCATTTTTTTGAACTTCTGTATAATTTACAGTTTGACCCTTCTTAAGAACCCCTGCTTGTTGGAAATTTCTTCCTGGTCCTGTTCTTCGAGTAATAATTCCTTGTGGCACTTGACAAGTAAAACTTCCTTTTTCTGTTTTCCACAAGATACCATATTTGTTCTTATTCCAACCTTGAGGAGCTGTTTTTGTCTTAGGTTTAGCAGAGCTTCCTAGACCTGTTTTTATAGCAGCTCCGCTAATAGCAGAGGCAATATCTTTGCAATAGGCGTCAATATTATTTTTAATTTTACTCATATCTCCACTGTTAGTGATAAACCCTAATTCAACAAGTCTGTAGTTGATTCCAATTTGTTTAGCCACATTACAGTTTAATAAATTAGAACGTCCTGTAATGCCTCTAATAGTCCCTACATGCTTCTCAATTGCTTTCTGAATACCTGTGTCTACACTGTCAGCTTTTAAGCCATAAGGAATGATTGTATGTCCGCCACTTGCGCTTGCTCCTGCAGCATCTAAATGGAACTCTACCACAATGTCATAGCCTTGGTTTTTAACCCAGTATAAACCATAATCTCTAGTGTTCCCAATATTTTGTCCATGAGCAGTATCTTGGAATATGTCTTGAGACTGATTGTTTCCGCCATACAATGCAACTTCATGACCTTCTTTTTCAAGATAAGCCTTAACTCTTTTGGTTACATTTGCACGAATAAAATCACGCTCATTTGTACCATTTCCCACTGCACCTGGATCACTGTATCCATGCCCTGCCACAAGCATAATTTTACGCTTCTTGCTAGGAGTTTTAATATCTGAAACTGTTTTAATAGCTCCAGAAGATGAAGGAGTATTGCTTACTGGCGGGACTAAGAAATGTGTTAAACCTGAATAATCGTCCCATCTTAATCTTGCAGGTGTATTTGCATTACCATCAAAGTTTTGTTCTAATACTTGGAAACTTCTAGCGTTTCCTCCATTATAAACCAGACCAATATGTCCCCATCGAGCATATTGTTTTTCAGTCCAAACAGCTATCCAACCTTTCTTTGGTACTGTGCTTGCTTCGTTTCTAATAACTTTCCATCCAGCAGGAAGTGAGTTAGAGGGAGCGTCTTTAGCATTTCCCCACATACGAGTCTTTCCATCTGTCATTCTATAAACATAGTCAACAGCTAAATCCATACATTGGAAGGCATAATAACCATCAAAATCAACATATTTCCCAACATAGCTGTTTACTAAACTATCAATCTGTGCTTGAGTTTTCATCTGCAACTACCCCCTCAACACTTTCATGAACATCTAATTTAACTCCAGAGTTGTTGATGTCTGAATCATAATTACTCACAAGTCTTGTATTGTCCTCAACATCTCTTAAACCTTCTTCATGCTCAACCACTTCTTTTTGTAGCTCATCAACATACTCAGGAGCATGATATTTAAGAGCGCCTTGAGATTTGTTTTGTGATTCCCAGTTAACATATTCTTCTGGATTGCTACTGTCTCTAGGTTTCTGATACGTCTGCGCAATGCCCGTGTCAGCCACCCCCTTTGTGGTAGGGTCTGTGATGATACCTAAACCAGCAAGCAACATTAAAATAGTGCCAATAACACCGCTAATTTGTTCTAACTGATTTGATAAATCTATTCCGAAAACTTCTGTAACTTGTTTAATAAAAAGTAAAACGGCACTTACTAAACTTGTCCGCCTTGTTTTGAAATCTTAGTTTCCAATTAATATCCATTAAATTCATCTCCTAAAATAAAAAGCCGACTACGTTAATAGTCGACTTATAGTATGATTGTGCAATTGATTGGGTAGAAATCGCTGTCTGTCATTGAAGATGAGGCGTATGAAGTATTTTCCATAACCACACCTCCACTTGTATTTATGCCCCAACGTATATTTGAAGCTACCCCGCCTTTGTTACTTCCAATTTGTGAGAATGGGAAGATGTCGCTAATATAAGTTGATATGTTTGAGGGCAGTTGTCCAATGGTCACATTCGGCTTGGTAATACCTTTAACAGCACCTTTCAACGTCAATATATATGCGCCATCAAGATTGATTAATCTATATTTTGGCGTGTATGACGAGCCGTATTCAACTACGCCGTTGATTAAAGTGAAGTTAATCCACCCTGTATCACTTTTGATAGGCGAAGTGCCAGCGGGTCCTTGTGGTCCTGTGTCGCCTTTAGGACCTTGTAAACCTCTTAAACCTTGCACACCAGTATCGCCTTTAGGTCCAGCGGGTCCAACATCACCTTGAGGGCCCGCTTCTCCTCGCGGTCCTGCTTGTCCAGTCTCTCCCTTAGGTCCTTGTACACCTTGAGGACCAATGTCTCCTTTCTCGCCTCGTTCCCCTTTAGCGCCAGGCTCGCCTTTCTGTCCTTGTGGTCCTGCTACACCTTGTATGCCTTGCTCGCCTTGTGGTCCAACATCGCCCTTAGGTCCACGCTCTCCAGTTAGACCAGTGTCGCCCTTAGCGCCTTTGAATAAATCTGCGTGTTCGCTTAAATATTCAAACACATCATTTTTCAACTTTGGCTCAAAGTCATCACCTAACAATTGAATAGCGTTCTCTTTAACGATTCTTCTCACGGCGTCGTCAACAAGTGTTACAGTTACCTCTTTTTGTACAGCTTTCTCTACGCCACTATCAACAATGTTGAATGAGAAGTTTGCAACGTGAATAGATTGTCTTTCGTTTTCTAAAAATAACTTACAATCAACCTTACCAACGTGTTTTATCACTTTGACAGGCACGTTGTATTGAACTAGCCCACTTGCAGGCATTAGCTTTTCGACAGGTTAATTTAACATAATCGAACCGTCTTCTAAAAATAAATCCAGCTTCGGTTGCATATCTGTTTTAGTTAAATCTACTGGCTTACCCTCGTAGTTTATTCTGATACGTACAACAACCGTATTTTCATCTTCTGTATAGAAGCGACTTCCAATGTCGCCCACAGATACATCTTTGTTGTTTATATTGGTTGTAACATTGGCTATTTTATATACCATTAATACACCTCACTATTTGTATTTATCCCTAACGTAGTAAACACCTTTTAGCCCAATCTTTTTGTAGAATGCGCTAATATTGGTCGCTTGATGATGACACCATTCAATAGCAGTAGCATATTGATGTGTGGCAGGTGCTTTAGGATTCCATCGCATGCGGTACAAAGTGTTTTGCCCTTTGTCTATATAGTCACGTCTTACGAATTTAGCACCACCAATAATCGCTTTAGGTGGTGATGTCCACCCTTTACTACGGGCAAAAGGTATTGCATTGTTAGGATTGTTGTCGAATGCACCAATACCAAAGTAGTTATAAACCCCTGCATTGCCACTCGCAAAGTAAGACCTACCATTACCACTTTCTAATAAAGCGTGGGCTATAAGATAAATCTCGTTAATGTTGTACTTCTTACAACCCTCTGCAAACGCCTTACCTTGACCTGACAACGTGCCTTTACCTTGTAGAATCTTGTTCAACTTATCGACAGAAATGCCTTGATACTTACCTAAGTTAAGCATTTGATAGCGTTGTGTGCCTGAATCCCAAATTGTATTAGGATTCATATATTTGCTCGTTTCCGAACGTGACGCATTACCCCGGCCCCATGTATATGACTTTTGAGGCATGCCTCTTGCCATTTGTAAGTCGAGTGCTTTTTGGAAAGTAAAAGGACTTTTCTCTACTACAATTTCGGGAGCCTTACTAGGTTCTTTAGACTTCGGAGCCGTACCAGTGCTTGGCGTATCTACTGTGGTTGTATTGCTGATTCTTATCTTCATTTTTGTGGTCGTGGTCGTGATTGTCTCTCTCATCAACTTATCTTTATTTAGATACAGATTGATGATTTTCTTCTCAACCTCATCATATTTGCTTTCATCAGGTATGCCATTTTTAATCAAGTCATAATTAATCAAATCTTTCATCGTACGCCAAATGTTTTGGTCTACCTTAATACTACTTCGGGATAATTTCAAATCTGTCCAACCTAACATCCAAACGCCATAAATCAAAGCCCTTATTTGATTAAGCATGAATTGACGCTTGCCCTCAGTTTGTCCACCGCACACCTCTACAACTAACCAACCAGGATATTGTGGCGCTTCTCTGTCATACGGTCTAGGTGTCCACACACGCTCTCTGTCGACGTATACATGCGGGTATTCACCCTCTTCAATGTATTTGTTACGTTGTAGGTATAATTCCTCTACAGACCGCAAATGCGATGATTCTTTTATATATATACCTTTAGGCTTAGGTTGCATATTGCCGTATGCTACATAATGGTCAATATACTCAAGTTTTTCATCTAACATACTACTAAACGACGTATATTGCACTTTCTTGATTTCTTTGAATTCAGGCTTTTTAGCTTCTCCTGTAGTGGTTAATTTATCGTTTTTATTAGGTTTGATATTCGGTTTGATGTCCGTTGGCGTTTTAGGGTCGGTAGCTTCTGGGTGGTATGCAGGACGCACGAAACCCGTCACACTAACATAACCGTGTTTTTCCAAACTCGCAGCACTTCCCGCATTGTAGTTAGGAGGCCTTTCATAATGCTTCCAATTTTGGTCAACACTAGTAAACGCATTCTCGTCGGACGGTCCGACTACAATTGCGGTATGACCAGCGTAACCTATACCATTCCCAGGGTGCCAAACTGCAATGTCACCAGGCTTTGGTACAAAACCTCTTGTATATCTAATAAATTTAAATCCTTTAGGGTATTTATAGTAAGCCATGTGCATAGCGTTACCCCAAGTAATAAAGTTCCAATAAGTCCTAAAAATATAGTTAGGTAAGTCCCAACATTGTGGACCATATCTACCGTCTATATCTAGCCGTTTTCCTAATCTATATTTAGCCCATGCCGCCACTTCACTAGCTGTGGGCTTTCTTGTACGAGGGTTTGGTAATCCCATTTATGCACCTCTTTTCTGCATAATAAAAAGCCGACGCATAAGCGTCGACTTTCTTTAACTATTTACAAATGCCAAACCAGAAGCACGTCCAAAAACTGTATCCAAACATGGCGCTCACCTCCTTAAATTCCCATAAGCATACGTAATACAGCTATGACAATCGTACTTAAAATAGTGCCTATTAATCCGAGAACCCACATTTTGATTTCTCTTATGTTTTTGGCGTTCTTCTCTTTGGTGCGGTGTTCTTCTTCTCGGTCACGCCTCATTTCCTCCAGCGTCCAATCGAGCTTTTCTCCGACTTTTTCTTGAGTTTTCAAACTAATTTCGATTCTGTCCAGCTTGTTGAATACCGTCTTGTCGTTTTCTTCTAAACGTCTTATTCGGAATTCGTGTTCTTTATTTTTATAAAATCCAAACACTGCGCCACCTACTTTATTCCACCTCTACGTAGTCCTCGCCGGTCAATTCTTTATATTCTTCTTTCGTCACCCAGCCACAACGTACGAAGATTTTAAATTTTTCATTCGTAAAACGACCTTCTTTGTACCACTTAATGACCCATTTACCCATAATTATTTACCTCCTTGAATGCTTGCTACTTGTTCAGTCAAATCAACGAAAGCTGTTTCCATTGACTCGACTTTTGATTTTGTTTCTGCTAATTGCGTCGTCAATTCCATAATCATTTGGTCTTTAATATCGACCACTTCTTCCCCTGGTTGATGTTGCTTTTCGAAGTCCTCTTTAGAAGTACCAACCCATTTGTTTTGACTTACATCAAAATAAAACGGTTGATACAAACCGTCGGGCACTGGTATTTCAGTATATTCAAAATCAGGGTAAACACTTTCACCCTCACTATTCGTCATGACCAAAAAAGGTTGTCCGTTTGATACGTTATAAACCACTTTTACTACTTTCACCTAATCACTCCAATTTGTTTCGCCGTAGAAATAGCTTGTTGTTCTCCAACCACTTGTGTCGCCATTTACATAAAACCTAACCTCTCCACTAGGGCGGATAGTAATATAACCACCCGCAAATACCGTTGATACTGGCACTCGCACTGGGAACGATTGAGAATATTTTGTAAATGTATTAGGCAGTTGGGCGATGATTTGACCGCTTGTTACGTTCGACCCGTTTAATCGTAGGTAGTTCGTTGTCACGCTTCCGTTCGTGACTTTGCGATACGAGCACTTAAAGCCCGTTTCTTCTCCGTCACTATTAAACGCAGTATTAGCTTTAGCGCCATTTAGCAAATTAAACTCGACCCAACCAGTGTCGGTAGGAACGATGTTTTGCTTCCAGCCTTTCCACACGCCACCCCATTTAACATTAGTGATAAATTTGTCAGGGTTGCTATGTGGATAATATGTTAATAACCTGTAGTTCCCTACGCCGATATTAGTCATAACACCCGCATTCAATAAATCATTCGGAACGTTTTTGGCTTCCGAAATACCGAAATACATGTGCGGTGTTTTAGCCAAAGCATTATCTAAGTCGTTAAAGTCGAATTGTTCAACAATTGCCATGTTGCCGTCATCGGAAGTTAGTTTATACTTCTGCCAAGACAAATCACTTAACTTACTGTCAAGCGCTTCTGGCTTAACAAATCCGTCCGCTTCTAAAGTCTTTTTGAAGTCTGATACTTTCTCGTCAATCGTCGTGTTGGCGTCGGTAGCGTGCGAATCAAAGTCCGTTGTGCTTTGCTTAACAACTTCTTGGAATGATGTTTTAACCAACTCATAATTGGCGTCTACGTCATCACGTTTAGCACTGATTTGTCTAAGTGCGTCATCTCTAGCGTTATCAATATCAGTGCGAGCCTCTGTTTTAACCGACTTCAACTCATCGAGCGTTTGTTTTTGACTTAGGTTAATCTTTTCAACCGCTTCATTCGCAGTTTGTTTAATAAGCTCGATTAAGCTATTCAAGTCGCCCAAGTCCTTTTGTACTTGCTCAACTTTTTTCTCAATCGTTTCTCTTAAATCATCAAACATGCGGATATAGCTTACTTTAATGTCACTTTCGATTTGGTTAACCAAACTATCTCTGACACTAAATGAAAATGTACCTAAGACGACTGTGTCATCTTTCCCCTCAAGTTTGGCGTCATTTAGGGATAAATAAACTTCTCCCAACACTGTCGAATTTGTGACATTCTTTAAAAACCATTGTGGCACTGTGACCCCAATCAAACCACGCATAGGGTCGATGAATTCAACGTCTAACACCCCTGATGTGGAGGGACGCTCATTATCGACAGGTTTACCTTTGAAGAAAGCATAACCTTTAACATTTTGCTCTGATATGAGCAACGGTTTGTCATTTTTAGACACAATAAACTGAAATTGTGCCGTGTTTTTATCCAAATTGTAAAAGCCAATACCTCTGTCAGATATTGGCTTTAAATAAGGTTCTTCTTCTAAATTTATTTTCGCTACTTTTTGTAATTCCACTAGTTAACACCCCACAATACTAATGCGATTCCAAAGCCTTTTTTGTCGTCATAAGGCGTTGTAATCTTCATCACACGGCCTTTACCGTTCACATTGTCAGTGAATCCGGTACCTGCACGACCATTGATTAAGTCACCCTCTGATACGCCTTTCTCAACGTTTGTATAGATTTGACCTAACAAACCAACCGTGTTCCATTCTGGTCGTTCTGAACGCGACATGTATTCGATTGACGGGTCGTAATCTGGATTTTCTACAGGCACGTCGCGCCATTCGAATTGCTCGTGACCCTCGTCGTCCAAGTAGCTTACTTGCTTGTGCTCTGTGATAGTCACGCCGTATTCATTTTTTAGGTATCTGTCCTTGTGATGATAAGATTTTTCGTTGGCTACTAATGCGGCAGTGCCAGAGATAACACCGATTGGCTTATCATGTGGCTGTGCCTTTCTGATTTTGTCGCCCTCTAAAGTAACGACTGTTCCTAAAGGAATTGCTTTACCATTTTGCGATTCGAACAACTCTGCAATATCGGCACTGTTTTGCGTAATCTTACCAGCAAGCGTTAGGTTACCGCTAAACGTACTTAAATCAACTTTGATGTTGCTTGTGGACGCTTCGCCCTTATCTGAATAACCACCGACAATATGGTAGTTGCCAGGCGATTTAACACGGTTACTGTTGATAACAATTTGCGTGTGACCACCTTTAGTTGTTTCAGATTGCAGTGATGAAATGACGCCTGAACGTGAGCCATACGCCTTAGAGTTGTAACCACTACCGATGACATAGCTTCGCGAATCATAAGCGCGAGAGTTACCAGTAGAAGCGATAACAGCACTTACAGGGCTAATTGCAGCACTACCCGTAGAAGCTCCGCTGAATCCACCCTTAGTTATAGTAGGTACAACGCTATACTTTTCTTTCGCAATCATAGCGGCGTTAGTGTAGTTTTCAGCAGTAATACCACTTAAAATTGTCGTGTTATTGTACGCTTCCACACCATTACCTGAACCGTTACCTAATAAGTTACAGTTGGTAATTTTCAAGTCATATATACCACCACCGCTGGCAATACCCACTTTGTTTGATGAGTTCCAAATATTAGCGTTGTTGATTGTAAATCGTTTACCTTTGTTAGCACCGCCGAAGATTTTAACGTCTGCCCCAGCGTCTTTAAATCCAGTGACATTGATATTGTTTAGCGTCACGTTTTCTGCCATGAATTGAACAGCAATAACCGGCATAGTGTAGTCAGTTTTTCCGCCGTCGATTTTAGCAAAGCGATTATCGCCAATTGCAGTGAAGTTGTTGACCGATACATTACGATAAGCACTGATTAACAACCCTCTAGGTGTAGTGCCTGGATATACGCCGTTATAATACGGGTATAACGCTAAACAGTTGTTCAATGACACATTCATCGCCGTTTTACTTTTAGCGTCTGTGGCGCTTCTGTGGTGGCCTATATGGCGTATGTTGAATGCTCGAATATCTTCAATAGACACATGACCATTTACAAATACACCTTGTGCAGCACTTGTTGCAGCATGACCTTTAATTTCCAGACCGCCATAGTTCCCCTCTGTTTTGTTGCTATCCAAAAATACATATTGAGACCCGTCGTCAATCTCGATACCGTTGCTATTCCCACCACCAGTTGGCGTATGGGCATAGCTGTTCGAAATAGTAAGATAACGCGAGTGGTGCGTTGTAATACCATCATCGCCATGACCGTAAACTTCACATCTATCAATGTGGATGTGTTTACTCTCTAACGCCTCTGGCACGCGGTTGCCGTCGCCTTGATAATAATAGTCATCACTTGCGTAAGTTACATCTATGCCGTGTAGTAATGCGTCGAATGACTTAACGTTGTAGATGTAGCCGTTAGTAACACCTGCAAAGCGGATATTGCTAGAACGCGACCCACCGACTGCTTTTAGCGATTTGTCTTGTCTATGTTTATTTCCGTCGAAAGTGAAGTTTTCGAGAGAAATATTTTTAGCGAATCCACTCATCTTCAAGTTGGTAATACCTATGTTAGCAGCGGGTGTGCTATCCATAAATTTAATCGTAGTTATATCTACGCCTTGCCCCACAAGACGTGAGTTATTCGGCATTTTAATACCTGTAGTTAAGTACGTTCCAGCACTCATTGTAACCATTCTGTTTCCATCGGCTAAAGTGTCTGTGAATGCTTGTGTACTGTCCTTTTGACCGGTAGGGTCGCCGCCGTAATCATCTACATTAACCACACGCATAATCTTAGCCAACAATTCATCACGCAGCTTCTCACGGTTATTCTTCTCGTTCAAGAAGTCGTGATATAGTCGTGACGCTAAAGAATCGAAGTGTTGAGCGTCCATAGCCACGCGGCTTGCGCGTAATTCTTGGATTCCGTCGCCATTGTGACCTAACACAAGTCTTTCAATTTGCTTGCGTTGATACTTCAATTCATCAGCAGTGTTATTGGTCGTACCGTCCGCCAATTTATGCACAATCTGATTAGTTGTGTGGGCGGTAGCTTGTTCTTTTTCGTGATATTTTTTGTACTTTTCATTTTTATTTAATGCATACTCGATATCTTCCGCATTGCTTTCGTTTTGAGATACAAACTTTTGACCAAATACGGAATGGAATTTTTTAATCAATTTTATTGGCATTGTGTACCTCCTTATTCGTCATAGAAGAAGTAATAATCTTTGATAAGCTCATACATAATCACTTCATGACCTTTCTCGTTAGGGTGTAGTCCGTCAGGCATGCTAGCCTTTCTAAATGCAGGATTATACGGTTTAAAATAATCCGAATGATACGCGTCAAACACGGGTACGTTTAACTCATTGCACGCGATAACCTGTGCGTTAACGTAATCCTCAAGTGTTAAATTAAGTTTGTTTTTATCCGTGTCTTTGCGTCGTATTTTAGTACCGTCCATAGGGCACTGTCTTGTAGCTGTCATGACTAAGATTTTAGCGTTAGGGTTGTTCTTCTTAATCACTTCAATTGCACTACAAAAGGCACCATAAAACGTTTTTAAGTTCGTTTTATCAGTGCCTATATCTACATTAGCCAACCAATCGTCATCAGTACCTTGCAAGATGATTAGGTCGCCGTCTATTTTAGTTGCTTGGTCGTATATGCTATTTTCTTTAACTGTCGACATTGTCGCGCCACTAACCGATAAATTGGTAGATTTAGCTTTAATCTTCTTGGCTAGCATTTGTGTGAAGTTTTCTTTCGCCATACTACCTTTTGCAACGGAATCGCCTACAGTGCCTATCATTTTGACATCGCGTATAGATGACTTGGTTGTAAAATCGCGAATAATAGTACCGTTACTTGTTGTGATACTTTTACTGTCGATGGCATTCACTTTATCTTTAATTTTATCTGTGGCGCCCATGATTTGTTGGTTTGTGGCTGTATTAGCATTAGTCTGCGCCCTTAACTCAAACGCTTCTTTAGCAGGGTTGTTAGACTTGAATGTTTTAGCATAGTTAGCAGCCTTTGCTACCGCTTTGTTGTATCTATCCTGCATAGTAAACGCACCTAACACAACATCTTGCTTAATGATTTTATTGTAGGCGTCGCGTTCCGTGCTAATCTCAATGATACGCACCACATCGTTGTAGCCTATGAGGTCGTCGGTAACACGAACCACATCACCTATTTTAGGCTCTGCTTCGGGGAATTGATTTTTTAACGACACGAAGTCTAAAGATATAGACGTCTTTATACTTTCATCAATGGTTAACTCCATTGCTTTTTTAAGCGTATCTTCGTTGGTCATTCGTCCGTCAATAACAGCAGGTGCGTGTCGCTTACCGATTAAATCAGCAAGAGGGTGCGTGTATTCGAATTGCAAGCTAGCTTCTGCGTATGTTTGTTGGTCTTCAAATCCGCCGTAACCTCTAATGTAAGTAAAACAGTCAGTAGCGTCTTCTTGAATCTTGATGTTATTTGCATTCACTCCCGCTTTAATGAAGTAATTAGCGTCTTTTTGAACGGTTTTATATAGGTTGAAAGTTTTTGCTTTAGGGTCATAATCATACTCTAATTTGTAACGTTCTAATCCCTTTTTAAATAAGTCTAGGTTAGTATCTGCATTGCCTAAATTTTCAAAGCGTGAAGCCTTTACGTCATCATGTAGTTTGAATTTATAACCCGTACCTTTAAATACTAAGTCAAAATATTTTTGTCCTGTAAAGCTACCTGTATAACGTTCATAGACACGCGTTGTGTTTAAATCATCAATTTCAACAAGACGTGCCTTAATGCTCAACTTCTCTTTGGACCCAACCGAAGTTTTGTCTAAAACCACGATTCTGTATTCGTTGAAGTCATTAGGTCCACCAACATTTGTTATTGTCCACATCTTTGTTATGGCTCCGATGGCGTCAAATGTCGCTTTGTTTTCGATAATGTCCATTTCTAAAGTGCCATCTTCCGCTAACTTATGATTGGTCTTTGTGCTTACGTATAAATCGAAGCCAACGCCTTGTAAGCTCTTTAATTTTACTGGAATACGCCTCATCTCCTTACCTTGAATAGATTTTGTGTTTGAATACTATTTTTTGTACAACCTGATTCATCTTAAATCGATTAATCCCAGGGTGTAAAACTGGTTGTTCAGATTCAGTGTTGTAATTATCGATACGTAAGTTGTTACGATACGTATGCAAGCCATCAAACCTGATGACATCGCCTGCTTTTAACTCTAAACCTTTAATCTTAATCATGTTGCTGTGCGTCATATAGAATGTAAACCCTTTATCGTCATTCTTGCTGACGTTTTTACCAAGCGTGATTTCGACCACGCTATCTTGGTTAAACTGGTTAATAGGAACGCTACCGTTATAATAAACATCGTCATAGGCTACGTTTTCAAATGTGTAGCGTCGTTTAATATCAGATTTATTGAATGGTAGATTATCTGGTACTGCCCATTTCTCCATGTTAGGGTCTCTTTCTAAGTCTGTACTGTAACCTATACTTTCGAAGTATGGTAGGTTAATCGTTTCAAATTCTAGCGTGATTTCGCCACCAATCTTGCCCGTATCGAATGACACTTCATTCACAAGACCGACGTATATTTGTCTGCCGTCCACGTATTCCATTTCAAACTTTTGCGATTCGCTAGCAAACACACTCTCATATACGATTGAGTTGTC
This sequence comes from Staphylococcus ratti, assembly GCF_020883535.1. Taxonomy (NCBI): domain Bacteria; kingdom Bacillati; phylum Bacillota; class Bacilli; order Caryophanales; family Staphylococcaceae; genus Staphylococcus; species Staphylococcus ratti. The sequence goes on from NZ_CP086654.1 coordinate 1,860,778, forward strand.
AGGTGTAGCAAGCTCACGCATATAAAAATGCCCGCTAAACAAATCTTGTATAGTGGATTTTAAATGCGAGGCATAAGCCATTCTGCTAACGTCGTATCTTAACACAAGTACAACTTTCTTCTTTTCTTCAACTGTCGAATTATAAAAACGACCATTGATTCTTTCCACATTGTCGAAGCTACGGCTATAACCTGCGCCCTCGACATTGAAAGAAACAACCCGCAATGCGTCATACGTAAAGGGGTTGTTACTGATACGGTATTTATTGTTGTTTTTAATTACTTCTATGTCATGCGCAATCAATTGACTGCCCCCTTACATAAGTTGAAAACTTGCATTTTTTGCGTTTGTTTCTTCGATATATGATTTAATAGCAGGTATATCAGATTCGTTTCGTACAGTAATGTTAACGATAGGTCTGTTGTTTTCTTGCATACTGTGTTGTACGTCTTTCGTCATGTGGGTGTCAACAACGCCACCCATACCGCCACCTAATCCGTCTGTGAGGTTAGATGACAATTCGGTACTGAAAGCGTCGCCCACTCTTGAAGCCAGCGACTGTGCTTGTGATACGGCGCCACCCATACCACCACCGTGTGATGCAACAAAAGAGGTCACGTTGCTCCATGCGTTAGATATTGCATTACCAACCGCACTAGCCACTCGCCATGCGGCACCAGCAATACCTTCTGCCACTTTACCTATCAATTCCGCACCAGCACTCATAAAACTTCCGAAAAAGCTAGTGATTCTGTCTAACCCGCGTTGCATTCCGCTTTCTATCTCACTTACCACTCTCACAAAGCCTGATATAATTCGGCTTACAAAGCTAATCATTGTGTTCCAAATAGATGACACCCATCTAGCGCCATTAGACACGATGTAGCTGTATGCTTGTACCATTTTCGCAAGCACCGTAGCTGCCGTTTTACTAAACCAGCTAGATACCGAGTTCCAAATCCGAGTGACAAATCCAGTAATCGCACTCCAAATTTGCCCCCAACTTGTAATATTCGTACCTAAAATTTTGTTTAGTGTAGTGAAGATGAAATTAGAAATTTGATTCCAAATTGACGATATTGCACCCCAAATTGTTTGGCCAACGTTGATTATCGTATTTTGTAATGTCAACCAGGCGCCTGAAAAATCGCCAGTTAACAATTGAATGAAAGCGGTAAAAATACCGACGATAATTTGGATAACCGACGATATAATCGCACCTATCGCCGTGAAGATAATCGAAACCGCATTCCACAAGGCTTGAAAGCTAGTGATTAGCAATTGAATAACTCCAACAACCACCACGCCTAGCACTTCAGAGAAGAATTGACCCAGTTTTTGTAGAATAGGCATTATCGGTTGTAGGGTCTGCATAATGCTTGCACCGAGTTGCTGGAACCAACTTACTAACGAACTAACTGCACCACTGACCGCGCTAACTATGCCATTCCAAGCATTGATTAGGGTATTTCTGAAATTCTCGTTTGTCTTCCATAAATAGATGAACATCGCAACCAATCCTGCAATAACTGCAATGACAATCCCGACTGGTCCCGTCAAGGCAGTCAATGCCGTACCTAACATTGGTAGTAATTTTGCTATATTAGCAACTGGATTCATTAAAAATGCGAAAGCGCCACGGAGTACATTTAAGATACCGGTTAAAGCACCACTCGAAGATATAAATTCGCCAATTGAGCCTATGGCACTAATAAGCGATACGCCAAATACATTACTTAAAACTGTACCTACAGCTAATAACGGTGCCATTAAAGCCCACACAGCACCACCTAAAATCATAAATACACCTATAATTTTGGCAATAGCAGGGTGTGCTTCGAATAAGTTTGCGACGAATCCTGCTAAGGCAGTTACAAATCTTAATAACACACTTGCGATAGGTGCCATAGCCGTTCCGAATGCTACTAACGCACGCACGATATTACCGATTAACTCCATAATCACCGGACCGTTCTGTTGCACGTACTGCACAAATTGTTTAAATCCCTCTGACTTGCCAACCTGTTCAGACCATGATTTAAATTGAGCTGTTAAATTAACTAGCCAATCGAATATGCTCGCGCTGTTTTGTGCGAATGCTTTCATTAGATTGCCTATACCTAAAAACACGTTGCCGAATATTTGTCCAATTTTAGGTAAGTTGGTTTTCGTGTATTCGATAAATGACCGAATCGCATTTTGGCCACCTACACTATTTGCCCAGTTTTGAAACTTCTGACCTAAACTATCTAAGCCATTAGCAACCCACAAGAAAAGAGGTGCTAATTGAGTGAACACATTAACTAGACCGTCGCCAAAACGCCCTGCAGCACTTAACAAAGCGTTAAACGTCTTAACACCCGTCGTATTCATCATGTTGAAGAACCGTTGCGCTACTTGGCTATTTTGCGACCATTTTAATAACTTCTGTGAGGCTTGTTCCATCGATTGTGCCACACCAGATATGAAAGGTTTCAACGCAGTTAAGGCTGTTTTGACCGTGTTTAAACTGTTTGCTAATGTGTTAAAAATTTGTGCCTGATTCTGTTTAATGATTCCTTGCCACGTTGTTTTTACACCCTCTAAAGCGGATTGATAAGCTCTAGTTTCTTTCGTCGCTTGCAATGTACCATCTTTTAACATCTTAATGGCACTGATTGCCATAGCACCAAATGCTACTGCACCTACGCCTGCTATACTGAATGCGCCTGCTAAACCTAGTACACCGCCACCTAACACACCAACTGCGTTAAGCACGGCCATGATAGCAGGTACCAATCCAGCTATAATTGGTATTAACGCTTGTACACTTGCAATCATTAAACCTTTGACTTGTTGACTAAATACAGTACCGAATGTGCGTATTTTCGATGCTAAGGCGTCCATTTTGTCGCCGTAGTCTGTCAATGATTGGTTAAGTGCTCTCGTAAGTATTTGCGCCCTTGTCATGCCTCTAGTGTCAAACTTAACCTTTACTGTCTTATCAAACAATGTGGCTAACATTGCTCTAGCTCCATTTATTGAATGCCTTAAAGGAGCGTTGTTACCGTCAATTTTTACTGTATGCTCACGCCATTTTAGAGCCATAGCTTTTGCACGTTGTAAAGCGCGGTGGAATTTAGAGATGTCCGCTTTAACATCTGTTTCAATCTCATTAGGAATCGATGTTTTCGCCATACTTTGAGCCTTACGTACATTCGCTTGAAAGTTCCTGATGTTAGCCATGATTTTGACCATGAAATTTTTATCCACGCTTAACCTCCTTTCTGCTCTAGCCAACGTCTAGTACCAGCCTTGAATAACTCACGTCTACGCTTTTCTTCGGCCAGTCTTGCTTGTTGTATGCGCTTGTAGCTGCCAGGTTCTCTTATCTCGTAACGTTGCTTTTCTATGTCTTTAGTAATACGTTTGATTGATTTGCCTGCTTGTACAAGGCCATTAGCTTGTGCGCTTTCCACACCAAGTTGACGTTGGTCTAAATATCTGTCTTGCGAACCTATTATCCAATCACGCCATTCATTCGGCGTCATCATCATTAGTTCGCATTCAGGTATATAACCGACAAACCTTGCTGTTAGTTGTCGGATTTCGGAGTAGTTGAGTAAGGTTCCGCGTTCATGATTTCTTTGTAGTTTTCTTTCATGAATTCGATTCCCGCTTTCGTTGACTCTTTTTCGTCTTCTTTCGCCAACTTCGGCGCTTCGTTCATCTGTGACCAGAATAGACGAGACTTCTGCTTGAAAAAACCGCTATTGTTTAACACCTCTAATGCGCCCTGTAATAGCTCTAGCGTGTCGTTCTTTTCTTCGATGACTTTATATAAGGCAACCTCAATATCATCGCGTGTAGGTGCGTTTTTGCCTAAATAAGCCGTTGCACATTCCCAAAAGCTAGCGATTGCGTCAGTGTCACGCTCTAAAATGCCGTTATAGATAACGTTGAATCCTGGCGTTTTTACCATTTTGCCGTTTGCGTCCTCTTTTTCTTCTGCAAACTTTTTAGCTGTCTTGTCAAAGAAGAATGTAGCTTTAGCTTCTACGTCGTTATCGTTAATCTTTAAAATTGTAATTGGATTCAAAATAAATACCTCGCTTTAATTTTTGTATAAAAAAATAGGGAGCTTATGCCCCCTTTATTATTAAGTTAGACTTCAAGTGTGCTTGATGACGCCGTAGCGTTTTGCATTTCCTCGAATGTGCCAACTTTTTCACCAAAGTGCTCGTATTCAACCGTTGGAGCACCAGCCGCTTCAAACCATTCAGGTGGCAAAGTATCTTCTGTACCCTCTGCCGTGTTCCACTTGATTTTTAGCGTTAGTCCTATTTTGTTGTCTTCATCATCAAATGACATTTCGAAAGATTCTGGCACGCTGTAACCAAAGATACCGTGGTACTTGTTATCTTTACGCTTATTACGTTCATACAACCAAACGCGGACTTGACCGCCAGTCTTGGCTGCCTTCTTCATAGCGTCGATACCAGGGTCGCCTGGCACATTGCCTACAGTTAATTTAATTTCTTCCGATGTAGCGTTTGATGAGTAATCAGTTTTGCCACCACGAATGATTTCAGCTAGGTCATTCTCAATCGTGTGTCCGCCCTCTTGCAAGTCCGCCAATAACAAAGCGTCAACTTTATCAAGTTTGCTTTCAGCAGGACGCACAACAGCTAAATAACTTTTTTGAGCCATATATTACACTCCCTCGTTCTTTTTAATGTGTCTGTACTTAAACAGAAGCCGTATCGTGCCATGTTTGGTAAACCTGTCGATGTCAGGAAATACCGATTGACTATCAATACGGCTATATTCAAATTCATAATTTTCTATTTGTATCGGACGGTTAAGGACGTGCCCAATCGCGCTAATAATCAACTTCGCTTCGTACTGCGTGTCGAATTGCGAATACACATGAAAGATGATACCGACTGTCTCTCGCATTGAAGCGCTCGATTCATTATTAGTTACGTTTGATTCACCCACGATGATATATGGGTAAACAGCGTCCTCTTGAACAACATCAAAAACCCTATCGCCAACAAACATATTGATAATAGGGCTCTCTTTTAACCGCTTATATAATTGATTTGTAAGTTCGGGTTCTACTGATACCCACATATGCAGCACTCCTAGTTAAAGTACGCTTCAAACGTTTTTCTACCTGCGTCAAGTGCAGGATTCCAAAACGGTTGAGGTGCTTGTCCTTTAGTTGTTATCCATTGCCCAGTTTTAGGGTCTTTGTAACTCCACGGAATCTTTTTAGCACGACTGCCTTTTGTGGCGTAAATACCAGTACCATATTCAACGTATAAACTGTAACTCGCGCCTACATTAACAACACCCGTTAAACCGCCGTTCTCAAAACGAAAGTCGATACTTTCTTTCAAAAAACCTTGGTCAACAGGTGCAAGTGCGACTGCCGTGTTATAAATCTTCATCGTGGTCTTTGCTATACCTTTTTTAACCCACTTATCTATGTCTTTGGAATACTTTTCAAGGTCTGCAACAATCGAGTTAGCGCCATATTTAACCTTTGCCATATGGTACCTTTTTAAGTCGAATCATTTTTATTTCATGTTGACCGCCTTGGTCGATAACATCGCCTTGCATGCCGTAGATTCTGCCCTCATATTCAAATAAAGTATTAGTAGAGATTGGCAAGTCATACGGTATATACAAGTTTCTGTCGCAGTCCTCGGACATTTGGTGGAATTTAAGTTGTTCAGAAACAGTGGGCGTGTCCATAAATCCTTTAATTGTTTTCTCGCTTACAAAGCGCTCTTTAATAATAGGATACTCGCCCACTTTCTTTATAATTCCAGTTCTAATTGTGTGGGGGAATTCGTCGTAAGGGTCAAACATTTTACCACCTCAATCGGCGTAAAGGTTTTAAGTGTTTGTAGGTTGATTGCGGTAGGTCAGTTACAAACGTATAAGATACCGTGCCCATTGTGCGACTGGATATATTGCCATTTGTACCATACTTGATACTTTCAGCTATAAACTTCCTTACGCCAAATGGATACGGAACAACAAACGTTTTATTGCAATACTCTTCCGCAATTCCTTTATAAAACAAAATTAAATTAGTTAAAACATCATCATTAGACGTATCTTCAACAGGCATTTTATTGAGTTGTTTAACTTCTTTAGGTAGCATTATTGACCACCCTCTAACGCCTCAATCAATTCAGCCTTTTTTAGCGAATCGTAGTCGTTAACTTCACGCTCTTTTGCAATGTCTTTAAGCTCATCAACTTTCAATTTAGCCAAGTCGATAACCTCGATTACAGAAAGATTGCGCTTGTTATTACCCGACGCCAATTCTTCAATGCGCTTTTTGGTAGGTTTATATCCTAATCGAGGATAAAGGGCACCCTCGTTATAAAGGTGTCCTTCATCTTGCCCGTCTGTGAATTTAGCAATCACTCGTGATAGCATATTATCACTCCTTACTAAACTTCTAATGAGCCTGAACCTTTATTGATTTTAACGACTTTAGCTTCGTCATAAAGGTACGCCACATAGTGTTTGTCAGAGAATAAAGCAGTTGCTTTACGTGAAGCGTCACGCTCCGCCTCTAAGAAAAAGTCACGCTTAGTGATTAATTTAACCGCACCTTTTTTAGCAAGGATTGCCTCACCTACATCTAGCTTGTTTGTACGTACGATAACTGCGCCTAACGCTTCGCCAAATGCACCCTTAACGATTACGTCATCGCCTAATAAAGTAGCACGTGTAAAGTTGTCAGTAGCGTTACCACGTAACTTACCGGCGTCTAATGGATTAACAAATAATACCATTGGCTCTAAGTCCTCATCGTTAAATTTATCAATAGCGCTTTGTAATCCAGCTAATTTAGTGATGTCTGCATTAACTGTTAATGACGCGCCTTTAAGTGCAGCTAATACGTCATTGTCTACTTTGTTAGCGATTGCTAAACCGTGTTGACGTACCGCTTCGCCTTTAGGGTCGCCGTAGCCTGAAAGTAAAGCCTCATCAGTTAATTCAGTACCTTTACCAATTTTTTGAATAGTAGCTTGACGCTTTTGGGTTTCGATTTGGTCTATTGGAATTTCTTCTCCCTCCGCCACTACTTTAGCGTCTCCGCTATAAACGAAAGCTGGGAATGTTAATGTGTTACCTGGTTGTCCTACTAATGTGTTGTCGATTTCTGCAAATTGTGCAAATCGTAATTTTTTGTCTAACTCTGCTTGCATCATTGGCGCTAATACTTCTGGATTTACCAATGACGCTAATTTAGTTGTACCTGTTGCCATAAATAATTACCTCACTTTACTCATTAATTAATTTGTCGTACGTTTCACGATGGTTGTAGAAAAGGTTCTCACGTTCAGACACGGTCATGTCATCAAATTGTTCTTTAGTGATTCCGCCTTTTAAACTTTCACCCTCGTTAGGTGTACGGCCTGTGGGTTTTTGTTCTGCAAATAAATAAGGCTTAGATTCTTGCAGCCCTTTAACTGCGTCATCTAAACCTTTAACTGTGCCATCTTCTTGAAGTTCTAAATTGCTTTTATCAAGCATTAATAGAACGTCGTTTGCGTCATTTGCTTCTTTAGCAACTGCTAACTTGATGGCGTTATTTAGTTTTAGCTCCTTCATATCAGCTTGATATTGGGCGTTTTCTTGCTTGTATTGGTTTAACTTGTCTTTAAGCTCTTGATTGTCCCCATCTTTAGCTTTTTGAAGGTCTGTGATTTGTTTGTCTCGGTTCTCCAGTTCTTTGTTAGCTTTTTCTAGTTGCTCTTTTAGAGATTCAACTTTTTTAGCTTCACTTTTTAAATCTCGTAACGTATCGTGATGTTCATCTACAATCTTTTGAACTGTTTCTTCCTCTAAACCTAAACCACGTAAAAATTCTCTTTTCATAATTATTACTCCTCACATTTTTGATAACACTGGTCTTTTCCAGCACGAGTTTGCACCTTTTAACGCCTTGAGCATGATTTGGGCATAAAAATAGCCAGCACATAAGGTGCTAGCTACATAAGGCTAAAATCAATGTTTTTGGTATTTTCTTCTTCTATATAAGTTTTAATTGCGGGAATATCCGCCTCATTTTTAACTTTTATGTTTACAATAGGTCTTTCGTTTTGCAAATCATTTATTTCTTTGTATAACGCTTTGATACGTTCCAATTTTTCTATAGCTTCATCAGCATCAACTTTTACACTTACTTTAAAATCCACATTATTCACCACCTTTTCGTTTCATCTTCTCCCAATCACTGTAGGTCATGGATGGAACGACTTCTGTCATGCCATCATCATTCCTCACACGCATAACACCTGGCAAATCCTCTTCATCAATGTAGTGTAGTAGCTTGCAACGACAGTTAATGTTCTCTTTAGCACTTGCTACACCCACAAATAACTTAGGTGCTTGTCCTACACAACCACTGGATTTAAAGTTCTCGTTTAACGGAATGCTCTTACCGTCCAAATGGCGATGTGTATCACGTGTTTTCGCGTCCTTAGTAGCAAACCATCGTTTCATCATTTTAAAGCCGTTATCTTGCGCTATGTGAGCGCTATCGAGGTTAGCTTGCGACAATGCCCTACCTGTTTCAGTTCGAGCCACACGCAACGCCTGCGCCTTACTCATGCCTATGTCATCACTAATAGCTTTGGCAGTCTTTGAATAACCCTCGCCTGACATAACGCCTTGAGTGATGTGTATACGAATACGTTTTAAAATTTCATTGCGATGTTTCTGCAATGTGGGCACTAACTTAATAAATTCAATAGGTTGTTCAATCGCTTTATTAATCACTGCTGGTGTAGGGACGTCGAATTCCATAGATGTTTGACTAGCCATTTCGTACAGATACAAGCTCATCATATATTGCTCTATATACACGTTCTGTTGCGTCTTTTTAATCGCTTTGGCTACTTCTCTATAATCGTTGGTCATCATGTCTGCTATACGCGCTAACTGCTTATTCAAACGATTGTATTTGTTAAACTCTGTCCACGTGACGTGAGGGTCGTCCGATTCGTACTTAGCATACATATCAGAAAGTGTTTGCTTAATCTCTTTTAATGACCTAGCAAACAACACCTCTAACTCTTTTTCGGATTGAGCTATTAAGCGCTCAATAATCTTATCAACATCATTCTGATTGGTTATTTTGCGCTCTGTCATTAGCGTCACCCTCTACTTGAGTGTTAAATTCGATATTGTCTTGTTCAATGCGCTCAAGTTCTGCCACAGGGTCACTAACCCACGGGTGATTAGTAACAACAGTTTCTTTAGATAGGTATTGCGATTGCACACCGATTTGTGATTGTTCCAACTCATTGACCATGACGTTAAAGTTGAATGTGATTTCTACATCTTGCACTTTAATATTCAACTTGTAGAAATCTATGATGTACTGTAGCAACTCCTGCAACGCAGTAAGTGTTTTGTTTTTTAATTTGTTAGCTTTCAAGTCTAAGTTGCTATACATAAACTTCAATGCGATACCCGACGGACTGTTGCCGAATTTATCTTGTTGGAAGTCCACACCTTGACCAAACTCGATTATATAGTCGCGTAGCATGTCCAAATATTCTTTAGACGACTGCACTGGTACTTCTATTTGAATTGTGTCAACACCGCTTCCGTCGCCATCTACATTAATCGCTTTGTAGTATTTGAGGTTACGCATAAACTCATCTAAGTTCTGCCCCTCATATCCTTTTAATACGTAAATCAATTCAGTTGATTCATCAAAAGTGTTTTGCGTATCAGACAGGCGCTTGTCCATAGCGTCAATGATTGTTTTATACATAAACAGGTCGCTAACTTCTTGAGGGTTGTTTTTAAACGGTATAAATGGAACACGCCCCCAACTCACACGCTTATTACCAACGTAATAATGTGATTGAACATGGTCATCTCCATGATAAAAATCAGGTATCAATTGCCCCTCTTGATATTCGTAGTAAGTAACGTCCGTATCTGTCCAATACTCAACTCTTTCTGCCCCGTCCAACTCGTAATACCTAATAAACGCTTTTAACGTGTCACGCTCTTTATTCGTCCAAATAGGTATTGCTTGTTCTGCAGGTACACGGAATGTTTTAAATTCTCCATTCTCATCGATATAGGGTTGCAGCCACTCAATACCTTTATTACTTGCTGCAGTCAGAATGTCGACCAACTTATCATCCCATTTATGATTAAGCACTTTTTGAATGGTCGTTAATGACTTATCGTCATCAGTACCAAAAGTAACAGGGTTGGCAACCGCATAAGCTACTTTTTGGTCCACTAAGTTTTGATGGTAGTTAGTGTACATTCTCCAATCAGGTTTGAATGGGTCTACCACACCCTTGTTATCCAACTTAGGCGGAAGATGTAGCACATCAGGGTCATGATTATAGTATCTGTCGCCCATCACGATTTTCTCTATCTTCGGCTTATGGTCATTTATCAAACGGATAATCATTTCTTCTTGCGTCTCGAATTTGGGTTTAATCTGCTTAACCACTCTCTCGTGATAGGGCACTTCGTTTGGCCAATATATTTTAATCACCCTCTTACGTTAAAATTGATATTTTGTTTTGACGCATGTCACGCTCTAATGCATATCGTGTCGCGTCTATTGTATGGTTGTCTTTATCTTCTAGCTTAGGCTTAACGTTGCCGTCTTTATCTGTTTCAAAGTCTATATTTTCAAATTCACGGGCAATATTAGGTGTTCGGTTCGGGTCTATCACAATAGCGTCTAAATCATTCAACCATTGTTCGCCATATTCAACAGAATCTGGTCCTTTCTTAACTCCCTTGATTCGCTTAACTCCGTGCTCTTTTTTAAGCTCATCAATAGACTTGGGTTCCATTTTATTCAACTGAGGTCGTTAATCTCAGCCCGTTATTAACCGCTTACAGTTTCCTGCAAGATTAGACTATATCTTCAATAAAAAAAGACCTCGAAAGGTCTCGTTTATTGCTCGGTTTTTCCACTCACTTGAGTGTACTCTACTCCCTTACACTATTTTTATTCCTTGGGTCACCTTTTAAATAGTGCGGTTTCGATAGTCGTTGAACAACATCTTCTTTTGTTAAAGGTTTATAACTAAATATTCTTTTCTTATGCGATTTGGTTTCATCCCTCGCGCAGGCGCAAGCATGGCCTCTGTTGTAACCATCTTTTTCACATTCCTTTGTAGACAGATAAGTTTTTTCCAAATCTCCATTGAAAGTGTAAACATACATTTTCTTTTTTAATGAATGTAAATTATTTTCTCTAGGTGTAACCCATTCAAGATTAGTCACATTATTATTTTGTCTGTCTTCATCAATATGATTTACATATTTTTTGTTATTAGGGTTATCTATGAAAGCCGCAGCTACTATTCTGTGAGTTCTTAAATATCTAACCTTTTTACTATTGGTCATTAGCGCTACATATAAATAACCGCCCGTTTTTACATATTGCTTTAATTTCTTAGGCTCTTTACGTCTTTTTCCACCGTTAGCAGAATAACTATAAACACCGCCTAATTCATTTACAAAATAACAGTCAAGAATATCTTCATAACCTTTAATCTCTTTTATCATCTTCATTGATATCACCCCTATGGTTATTATACCATTTATATGACACAATGACGACATAAAACTTAATGATATTGCTGCTGATTGTCCACATATCTTTAAGATTGTTACCATTTGGTACTTAAAGCTTTAGGAGTTCCCAGCAATTAACCGAGTTAAGTGCCTAACATTAAGCACTATCCGCGTATATATCGTCGCTCTGATAACCTTTAGACCACAGCCACTTACCAAACTGCCTATTACTGATTTGCACGCCGTAATACTCATCCATAGCGTATATAACACGTTTCTTTTTGTCATAGTGCCAACGGACAAATGCTAACGGGTCAGTAGCGTAACCAAAGTCGACAGCGTTACGTATGTTGTCGAATGTTTTAAATAACTCGTCAGGTATCTTCTCAATACGCAAGTTATTAAACGGTACAACGCCACTGCCTATTGCTTCACCCATATACTCCCAGCGATAACGTAACTTATTCCTTTGTTTAGCAGCCTCTGCCTCTTGTATAAACTGTTTGGATATATACGGGTTATTTAAGTATGTTGAATGGTGCACAAACGTGTTATCAGGTTGTATGGATGATTCATACTTCTTATTAGCCCAATGTTGTTTACGCTTGGCTGGGTTGTAACTAAAGAAAAATTTATAAAACAATCCGTCCTCCAACTCGCCACGTAACATTGAATTGGTTATCGTGGTCACTTCATCTTCGGTTTTAAATTCTCCGAGCTCCTCAATCCACATAATAGAGAAAGGGAACCGGCTATCTTTCAACGACTTCAATCGTTCAGGGTTCTGCGCCCCTCTAAAGATAATACGATTCCCTCTGGGTTTATATGTGATTTCCATTGGCGACACCTTAACCTTAAATAAGTGTGACACCTTTTGTTCTTCAATCGCCCACTTGATTTGCTCAAATACAGATGTTGCTAGTGTGTTATCTGTCTTACGGACAACTACCGCATTCATCGGATAGCGCATAATTAGTTGCGTAATGATTATAGATATGTCTGATGACTTACCACTACCACGACCACCTTTTGCTACAACATTCAATACGTTATAGTCTTTGGTAGCTCTCCACAAATCATGAAAGTGTCTAGGTATTAAGGACGAAAGATTAATTGATGTCGTCATTAAACATCACCGCCCCTGTATGCTCTATCTCTTGCTTCTCCACAGGGTTGTATCCTGTACGGTCAAGAATGTCTTTGGACGCTTGAAACCTTACTAACTCACTTTTAGCATCTAATAGGCTAATCATGGTTTGTAGGGCTTTAGGCACTTGCTTTTGTAAATGCTCCGCTTGATACCCTTTAAATCCCTCTCTAAACTTATCGTTAGCTTTCCATCTGGATATAGTAGCTCGGTTCACATCAATTTGTTCTGCGATGTCCATATCCTTTGCGCCTGTATCAGTCTTGATTTGTATATAAGCCTGTTGCTTCTTCGTTAATTCTAAGTACGCCCCGAATGTTGCGTTATTTTGCATGTTTGTCATCTCATTTATCACCAACTCTCACGGTTAATTCACCTTATTTTGACATATAAAAAAAGACACCGAGAAACCAGTGTCTAATGATTATGTTTTGTTATTTTATTTGAGCTCTACACTCATACGAATGTATAACCGCCTACCCAATAGATAAGCGGTTCGGCAACCGGGCGCGCAACATATACATGATAAACGCTTACCCAATCATCCAAAGTTGAGTTATACACTCATATCAGTATAAAGTGGACGCCCATTACAGACGCCCGGTTATTTGAAAGGAGGAGAATACATATCAACCACACATTTATTATATTAAATAAATCAGTATACACAAAACATTGTTATAATAGTCATTAGTGTCATTTTTGTCATTCATTGTAATAAATATATCTTCTCTGCCAACTCATCTCGTCTCGCCAAGAAGTTATTGCGGTTCAATTTAGCATTAGGCATTTTCTTTATGATTTCATCTCGCCGATATCCTCTTTTAAGTAACTCTAAAAAACAGAAGTCTACATGACCCAGTTTCTGTTGAGACTTATTAATAAACTCAACTTCTACTAGCATTTGAGAAAATCGTTTATTCGCTCTATCTAATCTCACAACGATATCCTCTACCTTACTGTTGTTTTCCCCTTTACCCTTTGGTAACGTCGCTTGTATACCATATTGTGCTATAGAGTTGCTATCATATTCAGGCACCACATCAGCCAGCACATTACATTTCATCTTATGTGTGCCAATCATATTTATAATCGCCTCTTTACTGTACATCGCGTTCCCCCTCAATGTGTTTCAACCTATTCTCAAGCACTTGCTTTTCATATTCCCTAGCTTCCAACTTCCCTTTCAACTGTGCATTCTCTACCTTAAATCCAATAAGCAACAATGTGTATATGACAAATAATATAATCCACCACATGTTATCAATCCTCTTTCAAATTAATGCTTCTAATTTCCAACAGAATCATAGTGATTAATACCGCAAACACTAATTCCGCTCTGTCATTTATTAAACCAATGGCCATAGCCGCCGCCACAAGTAACCCTATAGCAAACTCTAAAGTTGCATCCACATGCCTATTTCTAAATTTATTTTTTATAATATATTCTATCAACATCCATATAACAATTATTGTCAAAATCCCCGTTATATTCACGTCATCACTCCTTATTCAATATTTGCTTGATTCGTTGCAGCACGTCTTTAGTACAAGTCTTCGGATTTGATGAAACTTCCGTCTTTTGACATTTTCCCTGTTCTGTCTTTAATCTCTCCATAAGCCTGTTCTAAACACTCCTGTAATGTCATTCCATTTTGTTGTGCAAGTATAATCAAAGTAACAACTACATCTCCGATACCGTCTTTTAAATCATGTTTGCGGTTACGACATAATGCACCTGCAACCTCTCCCATTTCCTCCACACTTTTTGCATATTGCGTAAAGCTATTGCCTTTGTCTAATCCTTTATCAATGCTCCATTGTTCTACTTGTTTAATTAAATGATTCATTTTATTTATCCTCCACTTCATATCTTTTTAAAGCCTCTTTGTACTTATTGACGAATTTATACCGGTCTTGGTGTAGCTTGCTACTCCAACTTGTAATAGCGTCTAAAGCGTGTAATTTTTTGATTAAACCGTCTATTTCCTTTTGCATTTGTTCCATGCTAGCAACCGTCGACCAATATTGACTTGTACCGACTTCTGCGTCATAACTTGTATTGCTGAATTTATCAAATTTGTTTATCGCCGTATTTAATTCCTTTAATATCTCTTTTAATACTACGTGTGAATGGCGCAACAATAACTCTTTTTCTGTCATTCATTGTCCTCCATAATTGCATTTAGCTCATTTTCTACTTTTTCGTAATACGGATTGCAAGACCACGCTTTTTTATGGTGCAAGTGGTCTTTAAATAACATTGTGACTTCGGTTAATTTACGTTGTAAATTTGCGTTATGCCGTATTACTCTAGCCTCACTTACGATTAATTCATCACGTTCTTCTTGTAACTGTTCGATAGTTTTTTTGAGCGTTATATTTTCGTCGGTCATAAACCAACATTGACTTCTCCAGTAATCTTCTTTTTTCATTCCACCATACCTCCATCTTTCCAAAGTAGCGTCATACTCATATCGTCGTTCAGCATGTAGAATGCTTTTGGTTCGTGAAATAAATCATCAAAATAATAATCTAACACCGATTTTATAGATTCGTTTTCATACAAAAATACTTTTATTCTTTCCTCGTATTCACACACCTCTATTAATCTAGGTATTTTAGTTTTCTCTGTTACTTCTTCTTCCCATTCAACTTCGAATAGTTCATTTTTATAAACAAGACATTCCATTTCTATGCACGGATTTATACCAAAAAACACCTCAGAGCCTTTGTTGCTATAGAAATATCGCTCTTTAATATTTTTATCCCAAGCCCACTCAATTAGCTGTGGCAGGTTCATTTTCTTCTTTGTTTTAATCTTCATTGTGTTCGTCCTCCTTATAATTTCACTCGCCCCAATTGTCGAACGCTCTCTGTAAGTACCAACGCGCTTTGTCCAGGTCTTCTTTGCCATTCTTGTGCCGCGCTCTACTGATGTACTTAATCGCATTACCAATCGCAAATGCCATTTTCGGCGGATAATCCTTTATCACTTGCTCAATGTAGTCAATAACTTCAACCTCTCCGTACGTATAGTGCGCAGGGTTGTTAACCACATCACTTATTAATTTTTCTCTATTCATAAACTCGCTCCCATTCGTCATTGTCGTTAATGTAGTAATATTCGCCCTCGTCTGTTTCGATTTCTGCTTTTTCTTCGCCATCAAAGTTGTAAATCAACTCTGTTACAATTCCCTCGAAGGGTATGTCTTGGTTATAATCCACATAGAAAGCTATGCGATTATCAATTTCTAAATCACGAATTTTCATCCAATAAATCCTCCGTTCTTAAGAAACCGTCTGACTGTCCAGCCTTTGCTTAAGCGCTGGTTAATGTCCTCCCTAGTTTTACCAATCAATTTAGCTAGTTGGTTGACTGTGAAGGTTTGGCCATTATAATTCAGTTCTCTAGACCTATCGTTTTCAATTACAGGGAAATCAATTTTCCTTTCGTTATTTTCTTTTGAACTATCAGGAACTTCGGTTGGAACACCTACAAAACGACATAAATCATAGTAAGCTGGACTTGGCTTGACCGATTGTGGTACTGTTTTTAACCACGGTTTTGATTTACGATTATTTTTATAATTCTGGTATGCACGTTCTGCTTTCATTTGGTCGAATTGGTCATAAGACGTTTCGTTTATTTTCTCTCCATTACGCTTTAAAGCTAATACTGTACGCATTTAATCACCCTCTATGATTTTTTTAGCGTCATCTACTGAATAAGCGACGCCGTATATGATTTTTTGTTTCATTGCCCAGTCTTGAAATTCGATTTGTTCAATCGATAATTTGCCAGTAGGCTTTTTAATCTCTATCGCTATAAATTTTCCGTCCTTTAGCCTTACACCGAAGATGTCAGGAAATCCTTTGGGGAGAAGTTTAAGCGTCCTCTTCCCCACCCTGACCATGCCGGCGTTTGCCCTCCAGACTTTACATTCGGATTTGTTTAAATATTCAATTATTTGTTTTTGGATTTCAGATTCTGTCATGTCTACCCCTTTGATTAAAATCAATTTCATCGAAGATTAATTTACTCACTCTGTCATAGTCGTCAAATAACGTTATATCGCCCCTCACAAGCAATCTTTCTATCGCCCAACCCATTTGTACCAAAAGAGGTTGCATGAGCGTGTCGTGCTTGTATACGTCTCTATAGAGGTGTCCTAAAAAGTCCTGCATTTCTCCAATAGTCATCAATAAAACCTCTGACTTTTTTTGTAAAACTCCATTTGTATAACCCCAGTTTCGCCATCCTTATTTTTAACGACGTTGACCTCTATATCTGACTTACCTGTTTCATTGTCCACAAGGTCTTGGTCATAATAATCATCCCGATATAGCATGAAGATAAAATGCGCGTCTTGCTCTATTCCGCCAGTCTCTCTCAAGTCACTCATCATTGGTCGTTTATCCTGTCTTGATTCAACGCCACGGCTCAATTGCGCTAATGCTATAATTACGCAACCCGTTTCTTTCGCGATGATTTTAAGGTCACGACTTATCTTCTCGACCTCTAGTCGACGCTCTTTCATCGGCACGTCGGATTTCATAAGCGTTAGGTAGTCGATAAATATCACGTGCGGTTTATCATTATCTTGCATTGCCTGCTCTCTAATATCTCTAGGCGTTATAACAGCACCGTCATGTATCGAAAAGCCGGGCAACTTCTTAATTTGATTAATCGCGTCCATAATTTTGTTCGTCTCGTCCAAACTAAGCCCTTGTGATTGTTTGATTTTAGATAACGGTATGTTCGTTATCATGGATATAAGCCTTTCGCCTATATTCGTCCCGCCAGTCTCTAAACTAAAAAATGATGTCGGGTATCCTTGCTGCGCTATCCTCCACATGATGTTTAATGCAAATGCGGTTTTACCTGTTGACGGACGACCAGCCAAGATGTTCAGTTGCGACCTCTCAAAGCCTAGTATTTTGTTATCTAGGTTGCTATATTTCGTCTTGATAAACTGTCTAGGCTTATCACTTAGTACGTTGGTCATGATTTCTTCCAGAAACGAATCAGTAGGATTTACCTTTTCTATGCTCAAGTCTTGCAAATCACTGATTTCATCAATTAACACTTTCAACGCTTGGTCATCAGGTGCTTTTAGATACTCGCCTATTTTATTTGTAGATTCGACCAATACGTAATCATTCAAGATGTTTGATTGGTCGCGCATAAAATAAGATATGTCAGCTATGTCAAAATTGTAGATTTCTGATAGCGTCTTTGTCGGTATGAAATCTTCGTCGTTACGGCATTTAAAGTAGATTTCATTTAAATCTACTTTGCCGACATCAAGCACATATTCAATAAATTTTCTAGCGTTTTCATCTTCAAACATTTCTGGCGATAACTTTAATTTGCTAATTAATTGAGGGTCGCGCATAAGATTTGATACAAGGCTCCGCTCTGTCGTATACCTATCTATCCGTGTCAAATCCCAATTCCTCCCTCATGCGTGCCCAACGCTCTCTTGCCTGGTTCATGCCCAGTTGATAATCAGGGTCATTCTTCATCAGGTATTCTTTCGTCTCTTTTTCAGGCACTTTCGTATAATTAAACTCTTTAGGCTTGTACGCCAATATATCTGCTACCTTAGGCTTATATCCGTTATTAGCGATGTAGTTTTTTGTCTTACGTAAGGTCGGTTCGTAATCACCCTTTTCAGAAAGTATGTCAATCCATGTACTTGCTTTCTCTTTCGTAAGATTCATCGTGTACACATCGTTTATAAGCCTAAGTATGTGTAGCGCTTCTTTTTTATGCATAGGCATTAGTCATCACCTAATTCATTTTCAATTTCATCTAAGACGGATTTACTCTCTTGTTTAGGCTTCACTTTCTTCAAAGCGTCATCTTTAGTCTTAACTCCCTCTTTAGCCCAGTTGTTTAAAACTTTGATTAAATAACCGACATGACTTCCTTTGTTTTTTGTATAGTCAACTGCAACCTCTACAACTTCATCAGCATTAGTGCCTATATCATCTGTTGCATATCCGATTTGTTCCATTTGGCTCGGTGTAGTATTTTTATCTAAATTAGTAATTACGTAATTAATAGCTTTTGCGAAGACGTCATCTTCTTTTTCTTTCTTCTCTTTCTTATTCTTATATTCTTCTTCTTTTTCTTCTTCTTCTTCTGTATCGTTACGTAACGTTACGGTAACGTTATTTTCTAGCAATTCTTGTTTTTTTCGGTCTCTGTAACGTTGTTGACGCAATCTATTTTTTTCATTATGCTTGCTTTTGCTATCTAAACTTTGGTGCTTCTCCCAATTTTTAACTTTGTAAATCCCTTTTGTATATTCAATCATTCCTAATTTAATAAACGTTTGAAGCGCTAATCTTATTGAGTTTAACGGTCTGTTAAATTCATTAGACAACATCTCATCATTATACGGTAGATTTTCAGATAACATGATATAACCATGCTCGTTATACTTACCTGCAAGCGTAAGCAGCTTAACCCATACCGTTATGATTGTGTCGCGTTCAGGTAGGGCTTCAATGTATTTAATTTTGCTATCGTCAAACATTCCAACTTTTAATTTAATCCACGATACCTCAACCATTAACTCCTCTCTCCTTTCAACATCTTATTCAATCTTTCATCTACGGCTAACCAGCTGTTGTGCAACTTGTACTTGTCATCAAAACTTTCGACACCGATGTTGTGTTGCTCGTTGTGGTGTTGCCTGCAAAGCGCTAATACGTGCTTATTGTAGTGATTCATTTTATTTCGATTCATTCCACGACCTACCGCTTCATAATGCGCTAAATCCGAATGAGGTTTACCGCATATAACACAATTGCGGTTAACCGTTGACCAGTACAGAAACGATTTATCTTGTTTGAGTAGGTCACTAGTTTTGTAGTTAAGTGGCACGTCGTTGTGAAACACCCAGTCCAACATAACCTCTATAATTTGATTAGCTTGCGTGCGGGTGCAGGTAGAAAGCGATAAGTTATCGTACCCCTCGACAAATGCCACGTAGTCCATAAACATTGACCGCATATATTCACGAGGTTGCCCTGTGTGCTGCTCTATGTCATTGCACAAAGCAAATATCTTCCGACGCTGTTTATCTGTAATTGTATGAGGGTCTACCGTTATAACTTCGACCTCAACATCTAGCCCGTTATCTAATAGTAGCGATTCTTTATCGCCAATTTCCACACCCTCCACAACGGCGGTTGTCACGCCGTCATCTCGGGTTATATAATTTTTGATTAGTGGCATTCAATCAGACCTAAAACGGCAAGCCGTCGTCATTTATATCAATTGGACCATTCGCGTTTTGCAATCCATTATCAAACGGGTTGTTTTCCATCTGCGCTTGTCCTCTTTGTTGTTGAGGTTGGTTGTTAGATTGACCTTTGCTATCTAAAAACTCAATTCGGTTAGCGATGACACGTACTGCTGAACGATTGTTACCCTCTTTATCTTTAAAACGGTCTTGCTTCAATGTGCCCTCAATTAAAATTTTGCTTCCTTTACCGCAGTAGTCATTTAGTAATTGGGCAGTTTTGCCAAAAGCGACGATGTCGAAGAACGAAGCGTCGTCTTTTTTGTACGGGTTATCGACTGCTAACGAAAAGTTTGTCACTTCCGTTTGTCCTGCAGGTTTCAACTCTAATTCTTTTGTGATTCGTCCTGTTAAAATTACTGAATTTGCCATTATTAATGCTCCTTTGTTTTCTTAATCCATCTATCCAATTTGCTGATACATGCGCTTATTTGGGCGTTAGTCAAAGTTTGAATGTCGGTAATACCTAGTTTTTGTTGAATATCATCTGCACTCACTTGCTTGCCTTGCGACTGCAGTAGTTCTCTATATTTGAGCATTTCTTGTTTTAAAGTGCCGATTGCCTTAGCGTCAGGTTTATTTTGTTTGGCATTACCGCTAGCCTGATTCCCGTCGTCATCTGGGTCACTCGTGATACCAAATATCGCTGATAATGCGTATCGTTTAAGATAGCTAATTAGTGACCCCGCACCTTGCGGTGTGTTCTTCTCTGCGTTCATGAACACAGGGTCATATTCAATGTATTCTCCACTTTCATGCATCAACATTGTAGCCACTCCTACACGCCCCTGACTGTCATTTAATGCCCATTGGGTATAAGACAACCCGTGAGGCGTTGCCGCCTCGTCAATGGCTTCTACGACGTTCTCAAGAGGTACATACTTTGATTTAAAGAATGGATTGTTTTTATCTTTAAGTGGTTGTTTAACTTCTTTCCGAAAGGCCACCATAGCCTTGTTAATTTCGACAACTGATTCTGATTTATTCATAATTCCACCCTTTCAATCACATCTGTTTCAGTATGCGTGTGTTTGTATATGTCATGAGTTGCCGTGTCTATAAGCACATCTTCTGTACCGTCAAATCTTCTAGCGTCGCGTTTGTCGGTTGAATATTTGATTGTCGGATTTGCGTCGGTTGGACGGTTGGTAACGTATAGGTCTAGGTCTTTGTGTTTATATAGATAAGTCACTATCGTTTTCATTCAATTAACGCCTCCCCCGACATAACTTCTTTAGCTTTGTTGGCTAGTTTTTCGATAGCTTCATCATCTTGAAAATCGTAAATAAATATAGAATTATTGTTGTACGGATAACGTGAGTCATAGTGTGTAAAGACGATACTGTTTTGACCGTCATCATAGCTTGTTCCTTTGACTTCGCAAACACAGTCGGAGTACATGCGTGTCCTGTCCAATTCTCGTTGAATTCTTAAAAATTTTTCTTTATTCATTGAAATACCTCCATTTTCTGCTATAATGGGGTTAATAATTCATATCCATTAACCCTTTTGTTTTTTTGACTGTTTGTTAGCCGGCACTAGCATTCAGTCTTTTTTTCTAACTTTCTTTCAAGGTTTTTCTCGTATAATTCAAGAAACTTTCCTTTCATTTCTCGATAGCATTGTTCTGCAAATTCATAATCATCAACTTCTATATCTTTATTTCGACAAACTCCAAACAAACGCTGTGTAAGCATTCTTAAATAATCGTGGGCTTGTACCCTACGCAAGTTATCACTTGTTATACGCCCTCCAAATTTAGACTTAGCTATTTGTAGTGGGTTGCTTAAATCCAAGTGGTTATTTGAGTAACTGAATGTAGGTGGCATTACAAACTTTTTATTAACATCTTCAAAATCGCTTGTTGATAATGCAACATTGTTGAAAATATTATTTGGTCCTTGGGTCATTTGACCCCCAATTTTTCTCTCAATCATTTTTTCTACTATCGTCAATAATTCTTCTTTTGTTACTGTAATTTGTTCGCTCATTTTAAAAACCCCCTCTTTCATTCTTTTTTAGCGTCTTGATAGCATAATTACTTGTGTAGTAACTACCTATCAGCGTCCATGTTGCTACAAATATCGTAGTAGTGAAGTACGCTTCAAAAGCGAATGGTGTAGCAATAACGAATGTAGTTATTAATGCTATTATTATAGAAAATACTTTTTTCATTTCCTCACCCTTTCACAACATCTTCAAAGTGGTTATCTAACCAATCTAAAATTTTTTCCGCATGAAACATGTAGCCAGTGCCTTTGCCAGTCGAAAATTTACTAAACGATTCAATTTGTCTTCGATTACGCGGGTTGTCTATAACGTGTTTTTTAATCCACTCTTCACTGCGATTAATACGTTTCGCTAATTGATTGAGTGTAAAGTACTTACCTTTAAGCTCTAACTTTTTGTATTCTTTAAACTCATCTAAGGTAAGCATTACATGCGTTTCAGGTATTGCTATTGAAACTTTAAGTGTTTGTTGCATAATGGTTATCCTCCTATTTGTATTAGTTGTGCTATACTTTTCTTATCTCCTTATGAAAGGAGGTGATAAGTATGGAACAAGTCCACGCTTGCCTTTTAGGTGAATGGGTTAATCTTCATGATGATGAAAATTGTAAAATGGGACCTCGTATGACTTCTCCATCTGTATGGTGGGAAGAAAACGCTGAATTATGGTCTCCAATTCAAAAAACAGAAGCTGATACAATGTATCAACAGGACTACATCATGATTAATTACAAATCTAGAGACTACCGCATTCACCCTATTTTCATTCAAATAGTTACTTCGTAATCTTTTGTTGAGTTAGAATATTTTCGATAATCTCAACATCTTGGTCGTCGAGTTCCAACTCGGCGGCTTTCTTTTTGAATTGGCTATCAACGATATGATTAATTTCTTGCCACTGTCTTAGTGTGAATTGCTTTCTGAATTCTAAAAACCGTTTAATTGTATTTTCCATATTGTCCTCCTGTTAAGATGTTTGTTTTTCTCCTAAAAACTTGTTAACAAAGTACTGTTGTCCCTTACCTGTCACTTTTGGTGTCTTACTAATCGATGTATGTCCATCCGAATGACTTATGGTAGTTTCTTTAATTTCGAATAGTTCACGTTCCATTGAATACTGTGTCGGCATGTTATAATCTACGCCTTTGCGTTTGATTAGATAGCCATTTTGTCGTAACCATTCGAATAGCCTGCGTTGTCCTATATTTACGCCGTTTTGTTTGATAATCTTCGCTAACTCTCCTACTAAAATCGACGTCTTTGTTGTAGCTACTGCGTCTGCAAATACAATTTTGGGTTTGTTACGTTCAATTTGTGATTCAAGTTGTAGGATTGTGTTATTCGCTATCTTCAATGCACGTTGCATAACCATTTCCGGACTGTTCCACGCTTTTTCGACTTGGATGAAATATTGTCTCGCGCGTTTGCCAGGTTCGCTGCGCTGAATCATTGCGATTTCTTTTGCAGTGTCTAGCGTTAGTGCGTGGTCTAAGTAATTAGTTGCATTGCCTTGAGCTGTTACTCTTTTTTGAGTAATAGCTGTATAGTCCGAATTTTCCTCGAATCCATAATTAATCATTCTTTCGAACCAGTCGTTATAACGTGTTTTTACTTCTAGCGCCTTGTGCAACTCACGACCACTGATTGCAATTTCTCCATTTTCTTTTTCTTTAATGTTGAACATCTTTCCAATGTCCGTTTTAGGTTGTAACCCTTGCATACGTTAATACTCCTTTCGCACTTGTTTAAAATCTTCAATAGTTAACTTGCTCAAGCGGTTCTTGTATAGATGTAAATAAAACTCTTTTATAGCTTTGTAAGTTTTCGCCGCCTGACTATATTCAACCTCGCTTAAGTCCGAATTGAGCGTTACCCCGAATATAGATAATGTAAGTTTTCTTATCAGGTCATGTACGTCACAAGGGTATGATTTGTAATGTTCGTAACACCCCAAGCCATGTTGGTACTTATTTAAAGATATAGAATGACTTACATTCGGGCTTTTACCTTTAAAGAAATGTTCAGTGAAATCAAACTCCTTATTAATTTCTTCGAAATCAACAGCCTTAATTTTGACGTTGTTAAAAATCGAATTTGAATTTATCGGCTTCTTGCCGTCTAGCCTTTTACTAACTTCACGCTCTACAATTTCAATAAGTTCTTGTTTGGTTAATGTTATTTGTTCCATAATCTTCCTCCTTTTAAGTTGTTTGTGTTTCTTTTGTCCTCTTTTTCACAACAACTTTACTTTAAGTGAAGTGGGTTTTAAATTTTTTTGCTGACTCTTAATAAGTCAGCGTTAATGCCGTAGATGTAAGCTAAAGCATAAACTACCATACTTTTAGGTATCACATTACCTTTCTCCCACGCAATGTACTGCGCCCTAGAAACTCCTAATTTATCAGCTATTTGCTCTTGTGTGTAATCAAATTCATTACGTGCTCCTTTCAGAGAAAATGCCTCAATTGTATCTGTCATTTTGCCACCTCCTTGTAAGGTATGTACCTAATTTACTACACTAAAAGTAAAGTGTCAACACATAAAGTAAATTTTTTTGTGAAATCACTTTACTTTTTGTAAACTAAATAATATAATTTAAGCAACACTTAAATAAGAAGAGAGGCAACAAAATGGCTAAACAAATTCTTTCGAAGAATTTAAAAAATCTTTTAGAACGTAAAGGTAAAACGCAAACAGACATGGCAAAAGATTTAGATTTAAAAGAATCTACTGTAAGTAGTTGGATGAACGCAGCTAAATATCCTAGAAGAGATAAAATCGAATTACTTGCTGACTATTTTGGAGTTATGCCCTCTGACATAACTGATGACAAAAGTGTTCAACAAGAAACAATTGCAGCCCACGCAAATAAAGATGAATTTACACCTGAAGAATGGGAAGAAATAGAAAAATTTATGCAATGGGTTCGTGACAGAAAAAAATAGAACATCAAGGGGTTGGGGATTTTATGGGGAAGTATGAAGAACTTCTTATGAAAAGTGAATGTGAAGTTGTTGAAACAAATCGTTTACCTAAAGGCATTGACGGTTGGTATCAGAACGGTGACATATTTATCAAAACAAGTTTGCCAGAGAAAATTAAACACCAAGTTTTACATGAAGAAATTGCACATCACAAACTTACATGCGGCAATATAGTTGACCTCTCTCAATTTAATAATAGGAAATTCGAAAACTACGCAAGAAGACATTCTTATGAAACTTCAATGCCTTTAGAGGAAATAATTGAAGCTTTTAAGAACGGTATACATAATTTGTATGAGCTTGCTAATTTTTTTGAGGTTACAGAATGTCATGTACTAGATTGTATCGAGCATTACAAAAAGAAATATGGGTTAAAAACTTTATGCGGTAATTACATGATTCAGTTTGAGCCGTTAAGAGTTTTTGAAATAAAGACAATTAAATAAGGAGATGTGTAAAATGAAAAGAATTATTTTTACAGTGTTTTTAAGTTTATTGGTATTATCCGCATGTGGTCATGACGAAAACAAGAAAGACAATAAAAAGAATGAAGTGAAGCAAGAACAGAAAGACAAAAAGAAAGATAAGAAAGAAAAACAAACCGATTCTTCCGCTTCCGAAGAAAGCGCACCAACAACAAATGACAATCAACAATCGAACACTAGCAATTCAAACAACACTCAAACTACCAAGCAACAAAATCATAATGGAAATACACAAGCAATACAACAAAATAAAGTACAACAACCGCGAGACCCTAACGAACCAACGTACCAAGAATATTTGAATGCCAAACAATTAACTGAAAATGTGCAAAAAGACCCTCAAAAATATCAAGGTATGGGCGGCGGTCCAGGAATGGGATTATCTTATCCCGGTCAATCATACGAAAGTTATAAGAAAGGTGTAGCTGAAATTAGAAGTCAAAACGAATCACTACAACCATAATATTCAGGGTAGGTAAACTACCCTTATTATTTTTTACTTTTTTTGAGGAGGCTATAAACAATGGTGGTAAGAAAACGGGGCGATACCTACCAATACGACTTTAGATTGAATGGCAAGCGTTACCGTAAAGGCGGTTTCGAAACTAAAAGATTGGCTCGTATGGCGGAATCTGAATTAATGATTGACATTGAAGATGGAATGTATAACAACGATTCAATCACGCTTGCCGAATATTTTAAAAATTATGTAGATGTTTATAACGAATCGCATCATAGCAAGTCAACCATCGCTAATATGGCAGCACGTTTAAAATCTGTAGAAAAGCACACAATCGGACATATACCGTTAAAGAATATAACTAGATTACAATACCAAAATTTCATCAATGATTATGGCAAAAACCATGTACAAGATTCAACACGTAAAATGCACAGGGCAATAAAAAACTGCGTACAAGACGCTATATTCGAGGGAATAGTTAAGCGTGATTTCACACACAACGTTGCACCTAAAAGCAATAAGGCGTCTAAAGAAGAAAAAGAAAAGTATTTTGAAGTGTATGAATATAAAAAGTTGAAAGAATTAGCAAAAGAGAAGAACTTACGTTCATACATGGTTTTATTTTTGATGATATGCACAGGTGCAAGAGTTAGTGGCGTTTTAAATTTAAAATATAGTTTTATAGACAAAACGAACTGCACATTGTTTATAAATGAGAAGAAGACAGATACATCACCGAGGTACGTTGAAATCGGGCGTGATGATATGCAACACTTAGTCAATTATTTAAATAGCACCCCTATCGATATGAGCGGTTATGTATTTGCGGAATGTGGCACAGTGATTTCTAACGCAGCAATAAATAAAACGTTAGGCAAACTATGCGATAAATTAAACACTACTAAGCGAACATCTCATTCTTTAAGACATACACATTGTTCATTTTTATTATCTCAAGGAATTTCTATTTATTACATCTCAAAAAGATTAGGTCATAAAAATATCGATACAACATTAAAGTATTATTCACATTTACTAGAAGAACAATACGAATCAGAATCAAAATTAGCGGTTAATGCACTTAATAATTTGTGACCAAAAATGTGACCATTTATTTTTAATTTAAGCATTTTTTACAGTATTAGAGAAATCCCCGAAAACTCCTCAAACCCCGTAAAATCAACGTTTATAGAACTTTCGACAACATTTCAAATTATTTAAAATGAGTTAAATAATCCCCTCGAGAGGAATCGAACCTCTATTGTAAGAACCGGAATCTTAAGTGTTATCCATTACACTACGAGGGGTTAATAAAATTTTAAATTGGCAGATCTTTTAGAAAAGACTTAAAATCAAATTAGTGTCTAAACAAGCTTTATTTTTGACCATTTTTGACTTTTAAGTTAAAATAAATTCAAAGTTATTAATAGGAGGAAAGAGTTATGAATTTAATTCCTACAGTTATTGAAACAACAAACCGCGGTGAACGCGCATATGATATTTACTCTCGTTTATTAAAAGACCGTATTATCATGTTAGGTTCTGCAATTGATGACAATGTTGCAAACTCAATTGTATCACAACTTTTATTCTTACAAGCACAAGATGCAGAAAAAGATATTTATCTTTATATTAATTCTCCAGGAGGCAGTGTTACTGCTGGATTTGCAATTTACGACACAATCCAACATATTAAGCCTGACGTTCAAACAATTTGTATTGGTATGGCGGCATCAATGGGCTCATTCTTATTAGCAGCTGGCGCTAAAGGAAAACGTTATGCGCTTCCAAATGCAGAAGTAATGATTCATCAACCACTTGGTGGCGCTCAAGGTCAAGCGACTGAAATCGAAATTGCCGCAAATCATATTTTAAAAACACGTGCTAAATTAAATAAAATCTTATCAGAACGTACAGGTCAACCTATCGAGAAAATTGAAAAAGATACGGACCGTGATAACTTCTTAACTGCTGATGAAGCTAAAGATTACGGTTTAATTGACGAAGTAATGCAGCCTGAATAAAATAACAGAAGCGAGCGCGCCTTTTATGGTGGCTCGCTTTTATATTTCGAATGGCTCGCCATTTCTTATTTTATCTGCCATTTCATTCAATTTGCGTAAACGGTGATTAATACCAGATTTAGAAATTGTACCTGTACTGACCATTTCTCCCAACTCTTTTAGAGAAACGTCTTGGTGTTCTATTCGTAACTTTGCCACTTCTCTTAAGCGATCTGGCAAGTTATCTAGACCTATTTCTTGCGCTATCAATTGAATGTTTTCGACTTGTTTCATCGCAGCACTTACTGTTTTGTTTAAATTGGCAGTTTCACAATTCACAAGTCGATTCACTGAATTCCTCATGTCTCTTACGATTCGAACATCTTCGAATTTTAAAAGGGCTTGATAGCCTCCGATTAAACTTAGAAACTCCGCAATACGTTCTGCTTCTTTAATATATGTAATCCAGCCCTTTTTCCGCTCTAGTTTTTTCGCATTCAATGCATATTGGTTCATTAAAGCAGTTAAACCTTCAGAATGACCTTCATACAAGGAAAAGATTTCTAAATGGTATGAGGATGTTTCTGGATTATTCACAGAACCTCCTGCTAAAAAGGCGCCGCGTAAGTAACTACGTTTCATCTCGTCATCTTTCACCATCTCTTCATCAATATCATGGTTAAACATACCATTTTTTAAAATACCGAGTTCATCTAAAATCTCTTTTGTTTTCATTTTAATGCGACAGATATAAATGTTATTTTTCTTTAACTTCATTTTTTTACGCACTAAAATCTCTACTTCTACATGGAAGACCATTTTAATTAAAGAGTAAATTCGACGAGCAGTTGTTGCGTTTTCGGTTTGAATGTTAATAACAAATTGTTGATTTGAAAAATTCAAAGCTCCATTCATTCGAATCAATGCACTGAGCTCTGCTTTCGCACTGTTAGCATCGGCCTCTATTCGGGTTAGTTCATTTTTCATTTCAGATGCAAAGCTCATGTCTATCGATTCCTTTCTTTAGCATTGATACATTCGCGTCTATTTGTTTTATGTATTCTATTTTATCATGATTTTGATAACGTTAGAACACGCTTATGACACTCTATAATCAATGGCATCCCCTTTATTATATTGTCCATGATTAGGAACGCTTCATACGCTTTAGATTAAACTGAATCGTACCAATTTCTTCAAGTGCAATATCGTATATCATATCCGCTAAAACTTCATTACAATGACGTACATGGTGATTTTCTGAGATTTGCGCCAAATTTTCCCCAGTCACTAACTTTATGCCACTTTTATGAAGCTCGTTCTTATCATAATAAACAGGGCATGCCCCTTTTTCTTTATATTTGTTCAAAATTTCTTTTGAAAACGTAATTTCATTTGCGATAACAAAATCGATGACTTTATGTCCCAATTGTTGATGAATTGCATCTATATGATCAAGTACAGAATAACCGTCTGTTTCACCTGGTTGCGTCATAATATTAGAAACGTATAACTTTTTAGCTTTACTCTCTACAATCGCATTAGCAATACCTTCAACACACAAATTTGAAATAACGCTCGTATATAAAGAGCCCGGACCAAGGACGATTAAGTCAGCCTCTAGTAAAGCCTCTACCGCTTCATCCATCGGTTCTGCATTGGCCGGTTCAAGGAAAACACGTTTAATTTTTTTATGTTTGCTCGGAATGTTAGATTCCCCTGCGACGATTTCCCCGTCTTCCATTTCAGCATTTAAAGAGACACTGGATATGGTCGAAGGAATCACGCGCCCTTTGATATTGAGTATTCTGCTTAACTCTTTAACCGCATGACCGAAATCATCTGTAATATTCGTCATTGCCGCAATTAAAAGATTTCCAAGTGAATGTCCACTTATTTTATCTTCTTCAAAACGGTATTGAAATAATTGTTCCAATGTAGGCTCAACATCACTTAATGCGGCCAAGACATTGCGTACGTCACCAGGGGCCGGAATATCCATTTCATGCCGTATTTTCCCTGTGCTTCCGCCATCGTCAGCGACTGTTACGATACATGTAATGTCTATTGGAAACTTTTTCAAACCTCTCGCAAGCACAGATAGGCCTGTGCCACCACCAATTAATACAAGTTTAATTTGCTTCATGCTTATCGCCACTTTCAAAATGTGCATCTCTATGATGCACATAAATATCATAGTCAAAGTGCTGCTTAAGATCTTCAGATAAACGTTGCGCTAAAGCAACAGAACGATGCTGTCCACCTGTACATCCAATCGCAATAACAAGTTGTGATTTCCCTTCTTTTTTATACCCCGGAATCATAAACAATAATAAATCTAATAATTTTTCATAGAATATGTTTGTTTCTTTCCACTTCATTACGTAATTATAGACTTCTTCATTCATTCCGGTTAATGGACGTAACGATTTAACATAATATGGATTAGGTAAAAAACGGACGTCAAACACTAAATCCGCATCTATTTGTATACCACGTTTAAAACCAAAGCTTTGGACATTAATTATAAATGTAGGATGATTTGATTTATTAAAATATTCATACACACGTGTACGTAATTCTTTCGGTGATAAATTCGTAGTATCCACGTTGTAGTTAGCCATACTACGAATATCTGAAAGTAAATTGCGTTCTTCGCTAATCGCTTCAACTAAAGTCAAATTATTTTGGTCTTGTAATGGATGTCTGCGTCTCGTCTCTTTATATCTTGATATTAATTTTTCTGTTGTCGCATCGACAAAAAGCACATCTGTAATGACATTTTTTCGACTTAAGACATCATCAATTTCCTTCACAAGATATTTAAAGAACTCACGTCCACGTAAATCGATACCAATTGCTACTTTTTGAAGTGTAGGATTCCCTTGTTCCATAAGTTCAATAAATTTAGGCAGTAGTATAGGAGGTAAATTATCCACGCAAAAGTAGCCTAAATCCTCTAAACTTTGAATGACGACTGACTTTCCTGCTCCTGATAAACCTGTGATAACTAACAGTTCACTTTTGACTATTTCATTTTTATCTTCTTGTTGCATACTATCCACCATCCAATCATATTCTACTTAAGTGTACATGAAATCCGACTCTAGTAGTAGGGGCTAGGTAAAAAAAGAGCGAACCAGTGATCAAATCATGTTCATTTGATTGACTGCTTCGCTTTCATAATATAATGCTTTATGTCATATGCACTAAAATGGATTCATTTTAAGCTTCTGCTTTATCTTTAAGTGCTTCAATATATTCTTGGACACTTTGTGCCGCAATACTACCGTCACTTGTTGCTGTCACAATTTGACGCAATCCTTTTTCTCGTACATCTCCAGCAACATAAATACCTTTGACCGCTGTACTCATATCTGGATTTGCAACAACGTACCCTGCTTCATTTGTAATACCTAAATTTTCAAAAGGCTGTGTTAAAGGTTTCATACCAATGTAAATGAATAAGCCATCTGCTTCTACCGTTTGCTCCGTTCCATCTTCAGTAGAGACAAGTGTAAGCGAACCTACTTTCCCATCTTTTTCATTCACTGATTTTAACGTATGATTCCAAATAAAATCGATTTTTTCATTTTTAAAAGCACGATCTTGAAGGATTTTTTGTGCGCGTAACTTGTCACGACGGTGAACAATTGTTACTTTATCCGCAAATTTTGTTAAAAACGTCCCTTCTTCAACTGCAGAGTCGCCTCCACCAATGACGTAAACATTTTTATTTTTAAAGAACGCACCATCACATACCGCACAATAACTTACGCCTCGACCGCCAAGTTCTGATTCACCTGGGACGCCAATCTTTTTGTATTCTGCACCTGTCGCAATGATAACTGCTGTCGCTTCAACTTGGTTCGATCCTAAATCAATGACTTTATAGTCACCTTTATCTTCAATTCCTTTAATATCCCCATATTTATATTCTGCGCCAAATTTCTTTGCATGTTCAAACATTTTACTTGATAAATCCGGTCCAGAAATCATTTCAAAACCAGGGAAATTTTCAACTTCTTCTGTATTTGCCATTTGTCCACCTGGCATGCCGCGTTCAATCATAACTGTATCTAAATTCGCGCGTGAGGCATAAACTGATGCTGTCATCCCTGCTGGCCCAGCCCCGATAATTGCAACATCATATCTTTTTTGTTCTGACATGGATGAATCCTCCTCTATTCTTTATCATACGCATTTTACAACATTTGAATTGGAAATATGAAGTTAAATGCTCAACACATCTTGTAATGCTTTTTCCAACATTTCCTCTGAAGTGTCGAACATCGTACTAAGTTCGGATTTTAATAATGATTGGTCCGTCGTTTTAAAATACAAATAACTCACTGCAGCGGCATATGCATTCACATTTTCGGTATCAATTTCTGTTTCTAAAAGCGATTCTGCATAATTAATCCAACTTAAAAATAGCGCCGATTCATCTTTCATTATGGATTGCTCATATAATTGTGCCATTCCTTTATGAATGAAATGTAGTTTACGCAATTGTAAGTCCTGAAGTAAATAGGAAAGATATAATTTTTCATAATCTCCCAATCCTTCTAAAATAGACCACACGGCTTTCGTCATTAACACTTCTTTGCCATTAAGTTGATGTAGTAAAAACAAACCATAAATGCGTTGATGTGTATCTTCACTCGTTAATAACGGTTCAATGTGCTGGCTAAAAAAGTTTTCGCTTGATGCCATTACCCATGGTGGAATCCCAGGATTCGCTTTGGAAAAGTTTTCAAGCAACGCCCAAAAGTGTTCACTTTGTGCTTTATTACCAAGGTAATAAAAATTAAAAGATAACGCGTGGAACAGTTGAAACGTTTGAAAGCTACCTTTTCGATGCAAAGGTAATAGTAATTGTTGCGAAGCTTCGTATTGTTTTAAATAACTTAATACGATACCTAGTTTAAAAGATTGATCATCATTTATAGGTACAATTTTATTCAATACATTCACGTAATGTGCGTATTGCTTTATATCATTCATATTGTATAACAGTAATGTATAATGACATAGCGCATGTACATCAGAAGCGTCCTCTTCAAGCAAGGCTTCAAACATTTCTTTAGCCGCTTGATTTTCATTTAAGTAAAGGTAACACATTGCTAAAAGATTTCTAACAATCTTATGTTTCTGAACATGTGATTCTTGTTGCAATATAAACTCACGCGCTTCAAGCAAACGCCCTTGCCCAAATAAATATTGAAAAATGATTTGTGTAACAAACAATTCACTTTCAAACTCTAATTGTTGCTCTCCCATATACGTCACTTCAAACATGCTTTCTAACTCTTCACGATATGCCTCATCTCCAGATAAAAATGCATAACGTAAGCCGAATAAATACGCTTTGTTCGCTTCATTAATGTCGATATTGAGTTGACTTAACTCATAAAAACACGCTTCAAGTTCATACCCTTTACTAATCGCCTCATAATACAGTAATTCCGCCTTCCTAGGTTGACGTAATTTCAAATAACATGTGGCGAGTTGTTGCTTTGCTTCAAAATCATCAGGTGACAATTCCAACACTTTGTCTAGATATTTTTTAGCTTTTACGTAATCTTGATGTTTGATTTTTTGGTTGGCTAAGCGTTGATATAACGCTACATCCGTTCCAAGTTGAATCACTTTATTATGTTGTGTCATCATTGTCACCTCCCATTCATAACAATTTAAACTAAACCAAATTTCTTTCCATTACAAATATATGCTTAAACCAAAAGTATACATTAAGCCCTAAGAGAACAAAATGTCGACATACGTCTCTATAAGTTCATATCCATACACTTTTTGTTCCGCTCAATTCGCACACCCTTCACCTTACTATCTTAGCATTTTAACGTTTCTTATTATTTTTAATTCCCTTTTGGCGACTTGGCCATGGTAACACATTAACGTCTTTGTATTTCGGTGGTACCACTTTTAGACGTCTCCATAATAACATTACAACACCCAAAACAATAAGGACGATAGACATCAATTGGGCAACTTTAATCGTTTCAGTTAACATTAAACTATCAGTACGTAAACCTTCGACAAAAAAGCGTCCAATGGAATACCAAATTAAATATAAGAAAAATGTTTCTCCAATTCTTAAATTTTTTCTTAAACTTATCAACACAACAAACCCAATAATGTTCCAAACCGATTCGTATAAAAACGTCGGATGGTAATACTGTCCGTCTATATACATATTATCGATAATAAACTTCGGTAAATGTAGGTTTTCTAAAAACGAGCGCGATACAGGTCCGCCATGTGCTTCATGGTTCATAAAATTGCCCCAACGTCCGATAGCTTGTGCCAAAATAATACTTGGCGCAACAATATCCCCTAATTGAAATGGATTCCAATTTTGTCGGTGACAGTAATAAATCCCCATCAAAAATGCACCGATAAGTCCACCGTGAATTGCTATTCCTCCTAACCAAATCATCGGAATTTCAATAGGATGTAGTAAATAGTAATCGAGATGGAACAATACAAAATATAAACGCGCAGATAAAATAGCAACAACGACACAAATTAAAATCGTATTAATTAAATTTTCCTCTTTAAAACCAATCTTTTGTGCACTTTTTTGGGCAATCCAATATCCAATAAGGATGGCCGATGCAATGATAATACCATACCAGCGTACTTGAATAGGCCCAAGCGAAAATGCGATAGGATCAATATAACCTAGCACTACTAAACCTCTCCTTTATGTTGACTGTTTTTTAAAATTTCTGCATTAAGACGTTCGTTAAATTCTTCGGCGGTATTGATGCCCATCACATTCAAACGATAGTTCATAGCGGCAACTTCTATAATAACGGCTACGTTACGACCTGGACGTACAGGAATCGTCTTTTTCGTAATTTCTGTGTCTAGAATTCGTAATGTTTCTTCATTCAACCCTACGCGGTCATAGAGTTTATCTTGACGCCATGTTTCTAAATTAATATTTAGACGAATGCGCTTTTGCGTCAAAATTGAACCCGCGCCAAATAATGTCATGATATTTATAATGCCTAAGCCTCTAATTTCTAACAAATGTTCAATGATTTTGGGGGGTTTTCCGATAAGTTGATTTTTATTAATTTCTTTAATCTCCACGTTATCATCCGCAACTAGCCGGTGACCTCTTTTCACTAGTTCTAAAGCAGTTTCACTTTTACCAATACCAGAATCTCCTGTAATCAGTACGCCTACACCATATACGTCTACTAACACACCATGTAACGAAGTTGAGTTCGCAAGTTCGTGTTCTAAAAATGTTGTAAACCTTCCCATAACGCGTGTCGTTGCCTCATCAATATACATTAACGGCGTATCCGTGGCTTCTGAAGCTTGAATCAATTCTTCTGGTGCTTCAAGACCTCTCGTAATGATAATCGCTGGTGTTTCTGGCCGACATAATTTACGTAGACGACCTTCTCGCTCGTCAACAGGCAATAAATTGTAAAATGACAATTCTGTAGTTCCAAGTAATTGAATACGATTCGAAGCATAATGGGAAAAGTAGCCCGCCATTTCTAAACCTGGTCGTGAAATATCTGTATTATGTATCGGGCGGTTTAAACCTTTTTCGCCAGCAATGACGTCCAAATTAAAGTTGTCCACTAAATCTTTTGTCGTTAACATACATTCACCTCAATTTAACACTCTCATCTATAATAATTAATTATAGTATACATGAACAGGGTGAGCCTATAAAAATAAATCTATTTGATTTATTTTTATCGCTCACCCCGTCACATTTTATTTGTTGTATTTATTTAATTTTTCGCTTACATTTTTTAACACTTTTTCAATTTGCTCAAAAGTTTGAGTAGGTACTTCATGATTCGTCTTACGCAATTCTGACGTTTTTTCTGTCGCATTTCTGATTGATGCAGAAATTTGCTTCATCGTATTACTTACAAAATCTTCCACCGATGACTCCGACTGTGATTGTTTTTCTGATGTTGATTGATGATTTGATTTTTCATCCTCTTGTTTAGATGAAAAACTCTGAGTATTTGAATGTTGCTTATGCTCATCGGCTTCATTCGATACATGGTTCATTCCATCTAATAATAGTACAGCTGATTCAACAGAAATTTTATGTGCTTCTAACAACTCTAATACTTTGATTTGTGCTTCTGTCATTGTTTATCCCTCCATACGTGCTTTGTCACGTGCTAACACTTGTTTTAAATATTTTCCGGTATACGAAGTCTCTGTGGCAGCGATTTCCTCCGGCGTTCCCGTTGCTAAAATCGTACCTCCGCCTTCGCCGCCTTCAGGCCCTAAGTCAATTAAATGATCCGCCGTTTTAATGACATCTAAATTATGCTCTATAATCACAACGGTGTCACCATTGTCTACAATTTTATTTAATACTTTAAGCAAGCGGCTAATATCATCTACATGAAGTCCGGTAGTAGGTTCATCTAAAATGTAAATCGAACGGCCTGTCGAACGTTTGTGCAACTCTGAAGCAAGCTTCACACGTTGTGCTTCTCCACCAGAAAGTGTTGTCGCGGGTTGACCTAGCGTAATGTAACCAAGCCCCACATCAACAAGCGTTTGAAGCTTACGCTTAATTTTAGGGATATTTCCAAAAAATAGCGTAGCATCCTCTACCGTCATTGCTAAAACATCCGCTATATTTTTACCTTTGTACGTGACTTCTAATGTCTCACGATTATAGCGTTTGCCGTCGCATACTTCACATGGGACATAGACATCAGGCAGGAAGTGCATCTCAATTTTAATAATGCCATCTCCTTTACATGCTTCACATCGTCCGCCTTTAACATTGAAACTAAAGCGTCCTTTTTGGTAACCGCGTACTTTAGCTTCATTTGTAGAGGCAAATACGTCACGAATATCATCGAATACGCCAGTATACGTTGCTGGGTTTGATCTTGGTGTTCTCCCAATTGGTGATTGGTCAATGTCGATAATTTTATCGAGCTCATCCACACCTTTAATTTCATCATGGTCTCCTGGCTTCACTTTAGATTTGTTAATCTTTTTGGCTAGTGATTTATAGAGCACTTCATTTACAAGTGAACTTTTACCTGACCCGGATACACCTGTGACTACATTCATTACCGACAATGGAAATGTAACGTCAACATTTTTTAAATTATTACTACGCGCGCCTTTAATTTCAATTTTACGCGCTGTCGTTTCACGACGGACCTCTGGAACGGCAATATATTTCTTACCGCTTAAGTATTGACCTGTCAGAGAATTTTTATTGCGCATCACTTGCTTTGGTGTACCGCTCGCAACAACTTCTCCACCATGGTCCCCTGCACCAGGGCCAATGTCGACAAGGTAATCCGCTTCCATCATTGTATCTTCATCATGTTCAACAACAATAAGCGTATTCCCTAAATCACGCATATTTTTTAATGTATCAATTAATCGGTCGTTATCACGTTGATGCAAACCAATTGAAGGTTCATCTAATACATACAACACGCCAGAAAGTCTTGAGCCTATTTGTGTCGCAAGGCGAATACGTTGTGCTTCTCCTCCCGATAAAGTTCCTGATGCACGATTTAATGTAAGATAACCTAAACCAACATTGTTTAAAAATTCAAGTCGTGCAATAATTTCTTTTAAAATCAAGCGCGCAATTTGTTCGTCTTGATTGGATAACTGAATCGTTTGATAATACGTTAAGGCTTCAGAAATAGATTGCGCAACAACTTGACCAATATTTTTCTCTCCTACATAAATTGAAAGTGCTGCTTCACTCAAACGCTGACCATGACACGTTTCACAAACTTGCTCTGCCATATATTTCTGCATCATCTCTCTGACGTATTCAGAAGGAGAGTCATGGTAACGGCGTTCAATGTTCGGAACAACACCTTCAAAAACCATCGTTCTTGTCCGCGCTTGACCAAACTTTGATTTGAAAGTAAAAGTAATTTCTTTATCTCCTGAACCATATAAAATGATGTTTTTTTGACGCTCTGTCAACTTTTTGTACGGCTTATCCATATTGATTTTATAAACTTCGCATACACGTTTTAAAAGCGTTGGATAATAATCTGAACTTGTAGGCTCCCATGGCAAAATCGCACCTTCATTCAAACTTTTTTCCTTATCTGGAACGACCAAATCCAAATCTACAGTCAGCTTCTGCCCTAAACCATCACAAGTCGGACAAGCACCGAACGGACTGTTAAAACTAAACATACGTGGTTCGAGGTCTCCTATTGAAAAACCACAAATTGGACACGCATGTTTTTCGGAAAACTCTAAAGCTTCTCCGCCGATGACATCAACAACTAAACGACCATTCGCAAGCTCTAACACAGTCTCAATAGAGTCAGCCAACCGCGATTCAATTCCAGGCTTAACGACAAGACGGTCTACAACGATTTCAATAGTGTGATTTTTATTTTTATCTAACTCTGGCACTGCCGTAATATCCATAATCTCTCCATCTACACGGACACGCACATATCCTTTTTTACTAACATCATTAAGCAATTTTTCATGCGTGCCTTTGCGATGGTTCACAACAGGCGCAAGTAATTGAATTTTCGTACGTTCTTCCAATTGCATTATATGGTCTGCCATTTGTTGTACGGTTTGTGATTGAATTTCAATCCCGTGGTTAGGACAATACGGCTTTCCGATGCGAGCGTATAATAATCGAATATAATCATAAATCTCAGTTACCGTCGCCACCGTGGAACGCGGATTTTTACTCGTTGTTTTTTGATCGATGGAAATCGCTGGAGAAAGACCTTCGATTGTATCAACGTCAGGTTTATCCATTTGCCCTAAAAATTGTCTAGCGTAGGCACTCAACGATTCTACGTAGCGGCGTTGACCTTCTGCATAAATTGTGTCAAAAGCAAGTGATGACTTACCAGAACCAGACAACCCTGTCATGACAATTAATTTATGCTTCGGCAATTCGATATCTATATTTTTTAAATTATGGGCACTCGCCCCTTTTACAACGATTGACGGTTCTTTCATCTCATTCACCCTTCTGCTTTTAATTCAAATAATAAATCTCTTAATTCTGTCGCTTTTTCAAAGTCTAATGCTTTTGCTGCTTCTTTCATTTCTTTTTCTATATTTTGAATTGTTTTTTGTCGTTCTTTCTTAGTTAACTTTTTAGGTACTTCTTTGCGATTATCTTTATTGGTCTCATCCGTTTCAACTGTTGCACTAATAACATCGTGAATTTTCTTGTTGATTGTTTTTGGTGTAATCCCATGTTCTTTATTGTAAGTCATCTGGATACTGCGACGGCGCTCAGTTTCATCAATAGCATATTGCATAGAATCTGTGACTTTGTCTGCATACATGATCACTTCACCTTTATCATTACGCGCTGCACGACCAATTGTTTGGATAAGAGAGCGTTCTGAGCGTAAAAACCCTTCTTTATCTGCGTCTAAAATTACAACTAATGAAACTTCCGGAATATCAATTCCCTCTCTTAATAAGTTAATACCAATAAGGACATCGAAGGTTCCCATTCTTAAGTCCCGAATGATTTCGATACGCTCTAAAGTTTTAATTTCTGAATGAAGATAATTTACTTTTACCCCAGCTTCTTTAAGATAAGTCGTTAAATCTTCACTCATTTTTTTCGTTAATGTCGTAATAAGTACGCGCTCATTATTCTCAACGCGTTCATGAATTTCTGATAATAAATCATCAATTTGGTTTCGAGTCGGGCGCACTTCGATTTTAGGATCTAATAAGCCGGTTGGTCTAATAATTTGTTCTACCATCTCATCTGTGTGCTCTAATTCGTATGGACCTGGTGTGGCAGAAACGTAAACCAATTGGCGTGCCTTTGATTCGAACTCTTCAAATTTAAGTGGTCGGTTATCTAAAGCGCTTGGTAAACGAAAGCCGTGTTCTACCAATACATTTTTACGCGCTTGGTCACCATTATACATTCCTCTAATTTGTGGTAACGTAACGTGGGATTCATCAATCATAATAAGCCAGTCATCGCCAAAATAATCTAACAATGTATATGGCGTCGAACCTAATGGGCGTAATGTAAGGTGTACAGAATAGTTTTCAATTCCTGAACAAAAGCCCATCTCACGCATCATTTCCAAGTCGTAATTCGTTCTCTGTTCTAAACGTTGTGCTTCTAACAATTTATTTTCACTACGCAACTTTTCAAGTTGTTCCTCTAATTCCTTTTCAATACGCTGAATCGCTATTTTCATTTTTTCTTCACGCGTAACGAAGTGAGAGGCCGGGAATAAAGCAAAATGCTCACGCTCACGTAAAACTTCTCCTGTAAGGTAGTTAATTTCACTTATACGGTCAATTTCATCTCCAAAAAACTCTACGCGAATGCATAATTCGTCTTTAGAAGCCGGGAATATTTCCACTACATCGCCTCTAACACGAAAAGTACCACGCTTAAAATCTATATCATTACGCGTGTATTGAACATCTACAAGCTTTCTTAAAAGATCGCTACGATCCATTTCCATACCTACGCGGATGCTTACAACTAAGTCTTTATACTCCTCTGGATTACCTAAACCATAAATACAACTTACACTTGCAATGATAATGACATCATCGCGCTCAAATAATGCACTTGTCGCTGAGTGACGTAGCTGATCAATTTCATCATTAATCGACGCATCTTTCTCAATAAAAGTGTCTGTTGAGGGCACATAAGCCTCTGGTTGATAGTAATCATAATAACTCACAAAATACTCTACTCTATTTTCAGGAAAAAATTCCTTAAACTCACTATAAAGTTGCCCTGCTAGTGTTTTGTTATGCGCAATAATTAATGTTGGCTTGCCTACTTCTTTAATTACATTACTCATCGTAAACGTTTTACCTGTACCTGTTGCACCAAGTAACGTTTGATGACGCTTCCCTTCATTTATGCCTTTAACAAGCGCTGCAATCGCTTTAGGTTGGTCACCTTGAGGATCAAATGCTGAAGCAATTTTAAAATCGTGATGCTCCATCCGTGTTCGCCCCTTTCACAGCAATAATAAACTTATTTTATCAAAAAAACACTCCGAATTCCAAACATCTGTTCGGGAATGTCATTATTAAGAATGATGCATATTCTTTTACGCATTCACTATAACAAACATTTAAAAGAAGGATAAGATTCCTGTATACAGAAATCTTATCCTTCTAAATCTTGTCTTTGATGAATATGCAATTGATCTACAATAATATAACCAGCAAGTAATGACACTACATCTAAAAAAATAATCCATTCATTATGAAAGAAACCTTTATAAATCGATGCTCCAATTAAAATAAGTGTGATGATTGTGCCCACCCATTTATTTCGAGTTATCGCACTAAATATCACTACGAGAACACATGGAAAGAATGCTGCCAATATATACCAAATCATCGTATCACACTTTCTTGTTATTAAGTATTTGCATCGTTGTTTCTCTCAATTCTGTACGTGGAATGAATTTCTCAGTTAGCATCTCTGGAATAATATTTTCTATAAAGTCTTGGACAGAATACAAGTGATCAAACTGCATAATCGTTTCTAAGCTCATTTCATAAATTTCAAAAAATAGCGGCTCTGGGTTACGCTTTTGGATTTCTCCAAATGTTTCGTAAAGGAGGTCAATTTTATCGGCAACAGCTAAAATTTGGCCTTCTAATGAATCATCTTTACCTTCTTGAAGGCGCTGTCGATAAATGGCTCTATACTTTTCTGGTATTTCCTCGGTAATAAATGTATCCACCATTTCTTCTTCAACTTGTGAAAATAATTTTTTCAATTCACCACTTGCGTATTTAACCGGCGTCTTTATGTCACCGGTAAAAACTTCCGCAAAATCATGATTTAGCGCCTTTTCATATAAGCTTTTCCAATCCACTTCTTTTCCATGATATTCTTCGACAGTGCCTAAATATTGAGCAATTTTCGTCACCTTAAAAGAGTGCGCGGCTACGTTATGTTCGAAATATTTAAACTTTCCTGGCAAACGAATTAATTTTTCTAAATCAGATAGTCTTTTAAAATATTGATGTACGCCCATTACCAGACCTCCTATAACGTTATTTAACCGTGCTATTTCGTCTCCGAATGCAGTTTATTAGTTTGATGATAATATAACACAAAATGAAGGATTCTATCACTATTTATATTAATAAGCGTAAATAGTCATTTTCAATGAATATAGGTATACTGTTGAAAATTTTCAATGACTCTTTGAC
The DNA here is from genome assembly GCF_020883535.1 of Staphylococcus ratti. Classification (NCBI taxonomy): domain Bacteria; kingdom Bacillati; phylum Bacillota; class Bacilli; order Caryophanales; family Staphylococcaceae; genus Staphylococcus; species Staphylococcus ratti. Next base: position 1,902,989 of record NZ_CP086654.1, read on the forward strand.
TTACAACATAAGGCGCAATCCAATTCATTTCAGAAACAAGAATATGCGTAGGCTTCACTGCTTCAACTAGTGCTACATGGCCATACATGCCTTCTTCAGAGACAAGCACTGCTCCCACTTCAGGCATGGCATTAACTCGAAATCCTTCCCTTTCGGCAGCTGTTCGCCAATTTTTTGCGTCTCCCCAACCGTTGTTGATTGGCTTCCCGATATCATAGCGTCTTTGAAAAGCGTAAGCTGTACATTGACCACTCGTATAAAGATTAGGTAAGGGGTGAAGTTGAGATGAAGGCATTATCAACGGTGTGTATGGTGATAGGGCTTCTCTTGGTTGCATCCTTTTTTGCGTATGATTATTTTCGGAATGGAATGAAAGGTTAATTTGATTTTTCGAGGTATGTGATGAGGCTTTTGGGGGACGCATTGTGTGAGGTTTCTTTAATTCATTTGCGTTATGACTAATAGCATCAGGCATTTCATTCGGTTGAAACATACGTGGTTTAAAAGTAAGTGCTACACCTTTAGGAGATAATGCAATCCATTGCTTAGGCGTGACATATTTAATATGAGGATTATATTGTTGAAATTTTGAGTAAGGCAAGGAGTAACGCTTTAAAATGTGCGCTAATGTTTCGCCGTTTTGAACGACGTGTATATGTTGATTAGGTATACGTATGTTTTTTGGATATCGTGTCTCTAGTGTTTTCGATGGATTTAAGTCTTCAAGTTCACGGGTTGTCGTTCCTGTTTTTTGAGCAATTTCTCGAAGGGTCATTTTAGCACTTATTTCAATATTTTGCGTCAATAATGTCGTAAAAGTTACAAGTGAAGCTAAAAAATAATAGTTCATTAAATCAAAAACACTCCTATCCAGTAATGTTAATATTAAAAAACTTGGAGTAAACGGATGATTGTCCCTACTCCAAGTTCAAAAAACATCTATTATTTCAACTGATTGCGTAAATAAGCGTCTATAAACGGTCCAATTTCCCCGTCCATCACCGCGTTAACATTACCTGTCTCTTCATTCGTGCGATGATCTTTAACCATCGAATAAGGATGGAAAACGTATGACCTGATTTGACTGCCCCATCCAATTTCTTTTTGTTCTCCACGAATTTCTGCAAGCTCACGTTCTTTTTGTTCAATTTCAAGTTGGTATAACTTTGCTTTCAACATTTTCATAGCGGCTTCACGGTTTTTTATTTGTGAGCGCTCATTTTGGTTGTTAACGACAATGCCTGTAGGATGGTGGGTGATTCGTATCGCCGATTCCGTTTTATTGATATGTTGTCCCCCTGCGCCAGAAGCTCGAAATGTATCGACAGTGATATCATCTGGATTAATATCAATTTCTATTTTTTCATTGTTGAATTCAGGAATCACATCACAAGAAGCAAAAGAGGTGTGACGGCGTCCTGAAGAATCAAATGGCGAAATCCTTACTAATCGGTGCACACCTTTTTCCGCTTTCAAATAACCGTAAGCATTATGACCTTTAACAATCATTGTAACGCTTTTAACACCTGCTTCATCGCCTGCTTGATAGTCTACGATCTCCACCTTAAAACCTTGTTGCTCACAAAAGCGCTGATACATCCGCAACAACATATTCGTCCAGTCTTGGGACTCAGTACCCCCTGCACCTGGGTGAAGCTCCATGATAGCATTGTTTGCGTCATGCTCACCATCAAGAAGCAGTTGCAGTTCAAAACGCTCTATTTTCTTGTCGTAATCTTGGACAAGCGTTTCAAGTTCATTCTTCATATCTGCATCATAATCTTCTTGCAATAATTCACATGTCGCATACATCTCTTCGATGTCATCATGGATTTCATAATACGTGCTTACAACTGATTTCAACGCATTATTTTGGTCTATAATTTCTTGTGCGCGCGCTTGGTCATCCCAAAATGTAGGTTCACCCATCATCTCTTCAAACTCTTGGATATCAGTCTCTTTCTTTTCTAAGTCAAAGAGACCCCCTGAGTTGTTCTAGTTTAGTTTCAAAGTGTTCAATATTACGCTTGATTTCAGATAATTCCATATCGGCGCTCCTCGTCCTTTACATTTTATTTACCACAACAGTTTTTATATTTTTTACCACTGCCACAAGGACATGGTTCATTTCTGCCAATTTCTTGATCTTTAACAATCGGTTTTGGCTTTACTTTTTCTTTACCGTCATTGGCTGAAAGATGTTGACCTTCATATTCTTTCGTTTTTTCACGTTGTACATCATCTTCTACAGTTACTACTGACTTAAGGATGTACTTACTTACGTCTTCTTCGATACCTTGCATCATAATATCGAATAGTTCATGTCCCTCATTTTGATAATCACGAAGCGGGTTCTGTTGACCATATGAACGTAAATGAATCCCTTGTCTTAATTGATCCATCGTATCGATGTGAGAAGTCCATCTTTCGTCAATAGAACGTAATAAAATCATTCTTTCAAATTCTGGCATGCGCTCACCAAGCGCTTCTTTTTGACGATGGTATGCTTTTTCGACCTTTACCCAAAGCACATCAAAAATATCTTCGCGATCTTTGCCATTAATTTCAGATTCTTTTAACTCTCCCTCATGTAAAAAGACGTCTTCTACATAATGAATGAGTGGTGCATAATCTGGTGTTTCATCATCTTCATTAACGTGATACTGAATCGTACGTTGCAATGTAGATTTCAACATCTCAATAACAAGTTCTGAGCTGCTTTCTTCATCGATAATACGGTTACGCTCTTCATACATGATTTCACGTTGTTTACGTAATACTTCGTCATATTCAAGTATACGTTTACGCGCATCAAAGTTATTCCCTTCAACACGTTTTTGAGCGGATTCGACCGCACGTGAAACCATTTTAGATTCGATTGGTGTTGAATCATCCATACCAAGACGGTTCATCATAGCTTGCATACGTTCTGAACCAAAACGTACCATCAAGTCATCTTGTAACGACAAGTAAAAACGGCTATCTCCTCGGTCACCTTGACGACCTGAACGCCCACGCAACTGGTCATCAATACGACGAGATTCATGTCTTTCTGTACCTATAACAGCCAAACCGCCTAGTTCTTCTACACCTTCACCTAGTTTAATGTCTGTACCACGGCCTGCCATGTTCGTCGCAATGGTTACTGCACCACGTTGTCCTGCATCAGCAACAATTTCTGCTTCACGTTCATGATTTTTCGCGTTAAGCACACTGTGGCGAATACCGCGTTTTTTCAACAAGTTAGAGATGTATTCACTCGTTTCAACTGCGACAGTACCTAAAAGTACTGGTTGTCCATTACGATGTTTTTCAATTACTTTTTCAACAACAGCATCAAACTTTCCTTTTTGGCTTACATAAATAAGGTCAGAATGGTCTATACGTTGGACTGGGCGGTTCGTAGGAATCTGTGTTACTGTCATGTTATAAATATTTCTAAATTCTTCTTCTTCCGTTTTAGCCGTCCCTGTCATACCTGCTAGTTTGTTGTACATTCTGAAATAGTTTTGGAATGTAATCGATGCCATCGTTTTAGATTCATTTTGAATTTTTACAGATTCTTTTGCTTCAATTGCTTGGTGTAAACCTTCTGAGAAACGGCGTCCAGGCATCGTACGCCCTGTAAATTGATCGACAATTAAAATTTCTCCATTTGACACCATATAGTCAATATCACGTGCCATTGTATAATGTGCACGTAATGCAAGGTTGATGTGGTGAATAATGTCCACATGTCTTACATCATATAAATTATCGATTTTGAACATGCGTTCCGCTTTATCAATACCTTGTTCAGTAAGTTGAATCGCTTTGGTTTGAACATCATAATTATAATCATCTTCAGATTTTAGCATTTTAGCAAAAACATTAGCTTGCGTATATAATGACGTCGATTTTTCCGCTTCACCTGAAATGATTAAAGGTGTACGGGCTTCATCGATTAAAATAGAGTCAACCTCATCGATGATTGCAAAGTTCAATTTGCGCATAACGCGATCTTCTTTATAATTCACCATATTGTCTCTTAAATAATCGAAGCCGAGTTCATTGTTTGTACTATATGTGATGTCTTGCGCATAGGCTTCACGTTTTTCGTGTGTCTGTAAACTATTGGTATTTAATCCAACAGAAAGACCTAAAAATTCATAAAGATGGGCCATTTCTTCACTTTGTGATGAAGCAAGGTATTCATTGACTGTAATTACGTGTACGCCGCGCCCTGTTAATGCATTTAAATATGTTGGCATTGTCGCTGTTAATGTTTTCCCTTCACCGGTTCTCATTTCAGCAATATCACCTTTATGAATAGCGATACCACCCATAATTTGAACTCTATACGGGATCATATCAAAAACACGTTTTGATGCTTCTCTTACCAATGCAAAAGCTTCGGGAAGAATGTTATCTAGCATGTTGTCTTGTTTTTTTCTATCTTCAATGCCTTGTAATTGTTCTTGAAAAGCACGTGTTTTATGTTTTATTTCTTCATCAGTTAAAATTGCCATATCTTCTTCTAAGGCAATAACTTTATCTGCAAGTTTTCCAAGGCGTTTTACTTCTCGGTTATTACCTTCAACTAGTTTCGTTAAAAAACCCATTTATTTCGCTCCTTTAGCAATAAACTGTTCCGCTTACAACATCACATCATACCATTTTTAGGTATAAATTTATACTCATATACTTATATCTTATGAAAATACTAAATAAGTTGACGTATTTCGTTCAAAATCTTTCGTTTTTCTACGTGATAAGTGCATATTTTATATTTAAAATGATATGACAAGATACATTCGCATTAAAGAAAGAGCCTATAAGCATGCGATAGGCTCTTCTGAGAATAACATTTATACAATTCAAATCATTTAATCTAATGCTTCTGTTTCAATTAAACCGTATTTTCCATCTTTACGACGGTAAACGATGCTTGTACCTTCTGTTTCTCTGTCATGAAACACAAAGAAATCATGTCCTAATAAATTCATTTGAAGCACTGCTTCTTCTGAATCCATAGGCTTTAATCCAAATGTTTTAGAACGAATAATTTCAATATCTGATTCATTTGAATCATTTTCGATTTCAGGCGTCGTTGCTTCTGCATCTACAAAAATATCGTGTTCATTTCCTCTATCACGATTTTTTCGATTCACACGTGTTTTATATTTACGAACTTGACGTTCTAATTTGCTCGTAATTAAATCAATGCCTGCATATAAATCATCATGACGCTCTTCAGCTCTTAAAGTAACATTTTTCAAAGGAATTGTTACTTCAATTTTTGTACTTGAGTTTTGGTAAGTTTTTACTTTCACATGTGCTGTCGCTTTCGGCACGTTAGTGAAGTATCTTTCTAGTTTACCAATCTTGTCCTCAATGTAATTTCGAATTGCATCAGTAATTGTGAGGTTGTCTCCATGAATTTCAAAGTTAATCATAGCGCTCTCTCCTTTCAACCTCTGTTAGAATATATTTCTTACTTATATTTTACCATGTTTATACTAACGTGCAAACGTTAACATACTCAATTTTCTGACTTTTTGTTGAGATAGCTTAACCGCTACGTTATGGGCAGTTCTACCCGTTGTGTAAATATCATCTACAAGTAAAAATACGTTTATTTTCGAGACAGATATCACTTCTTATTGCTATCCCATTCTCCAAATCTAACCTTTCTTTTAAATTCAACGTGAATTGTTTAGGCCTACGATGCATCGTGAGACAATTTTCAAATGGAACACGTGCTACTTGTAATACGTGTTGTACAGGATTGAAAGTTCTAGCGAGATCGTTATCTTCAACAGAAGGAATCGGAATAATCATATCAAAGTCCCATACTTTAACATTCAATTGTTGCCCAATGAGCTTGGCAAGTGCCACATCTCCATGAAATTTATATTGTTGGAATATACTTTTATATAAACCTTCATAGTGGTAACAAGCGCGTATCGTATCAAAGCGATATGGGTAAGCGTAGTTTTTACAATTGATACAATTGGAATCATTCAAAGCCCCCAAACAATAGTCACACCTGCCTTTAGCCTCGAAACGACATTGTTTTAATAAATCCTCACATTTGTCACACAGCATTGGTTTTGGTTTAAAAAGTGTATGCAGTGACAAATGCTCTTGAAGTTTTACATTACAAACTAAACACGTCAATCATCTATCCATCCCTTTGCTTTGCCTATTCTATTCATACGTTCAATATCATTTCTCGCCCGATACATTGCCATCGTTCTTCCTTCATGATAAAAGAGAACCATGCCATTCGGACAACTTATTTTTCGTCCGACACGCCCCGAAATTTGTATTAGTGCTGATGCCGTATACCGATGACTGTCCATTACCCAAACGTCTAAAAATGCCATCGTAAAACCGCGTTCTAAAATCGTCGTCGTCAAAACGATGTTATAATCACCTTCGCGCAGGGCTTGTACCTTTTCTAAACGTTCTGGATCTTCGCTAAATACATAACACATCGTATCAAAGTAAGCACGGTATAAATGATAAAATTGTTGCATTTGTGTAATATCGCTAAAAAACAATAATGTTGTTCTCTGATGATGAAGTTGCTGTTTTAATGTTTTTAAAATGTGCATTTGTCTATGATTGTATTTCACCTTAAAGTATTTAAATTTTGGAACAACTAAAGGATGACGGTGAAATCGAGCAGGTAAAGTAATTATTTGCTCTTTTTGAAAGGCTTTTAATAAGGCTTTTGGTGGTGTTGCTGTCATATAAATTAACGTACTAGGGTTCCGTGCTGCTTTAGTAATACATTGCATTAAATTAGGCTCCATCGAAAGCGGAAACGCATCTACCTCGTCTATAAAAATAATGTGAAAATGATTTTTAAATCGATACAATTGATGAACCGTAGCAACCACAAAATGACCGTTAAACGTCTGTCGACTCGCTTAATGCAATATATCGATAGCTTCACATTTAAAAGTTTGGCAAATACGTTGGCTCACTTCGATAACTACGTCCACTCTAGGAGAAACGACCGCCACATTGTACCCTTTTTGTCGTGCTTTAGAGATAGCTTCAAACATCATTTCCGTTTTACCTGCTCCTGTAACGGCATGTAACAATAAATTTTTCTTTTCTTCTAACGCTGCAACAATTTGTGTTGACGCATAGTGTTGTTGCTCAGATAGTGTGAAAGGAAGTTCGTACCATCCTTCTGTTGTGTGCCTTTCTGATTTGACATAGCGCACTTTATGAATAGAATCCATTCTTCCCATCGCTAAACAATGACGACAATAAATAATAGGCTCTATAAAAAAGGGGCTTTGATACCGATAAAAATGTGCCTGCTTGGTAGTCTCACACTGCATGCAACAATAACCCGTTGTCGTTCGTATAACACCATATGTCTCTTTTTCAATCACTTCATCTGACAAAACAACATGTTCATTGATAAGCTGTCCATAACGTTTCACTTCATCCCCCCTTCACTCATATACTCGTTTTAAACTACAAGATTTCTTTTTTAACTTTAAAATTGTTCCCTCAAAAAGGCGAGTAAAACCGGGGTAATGCGATATAAATAACACAAAAGACAACAGCAAAGTAAGTAGAACGCTTTACTGTTGTCTTTCGTTGTTTACATATTTTGATGATAATCAGGCAATTCAATTTTACGGTTCGTTACTCCAATACCAAAGCTACCTAACCCTAAATGCGAAGAAATGACTGGTCCAAATTCAGAGAAAATAATATTTTTCTCCGGGTATTTTTGTTTTAGCTCATTAAATATACTGTGAGATTCTTCTTTATTATCCCCACCAATAATGATAATCGTCGACGTTTCGAACTCATTTGATAATTCGATTGCTTTATCTTCTATAAGTTTTAAAGCTTTCTTTTTTGTACGCACTTTTTCATACGGTACAATTAGGCCATCTTCAAATGTGAGCACAGGTTTCATTTTCAACAAATTACCAATCCAAGCTTGTGCCCCTGTAATGCGTCCACTTTTGCTTAAATTCTTCAAATCATCGACAACTAAATAAGCACCTGTATGTTGACGCATGTCTTCTAATTCTTCTAAAATTTCGTCAATATGTTTACCTTCTTTAATTAGATCAACCGCTCTAATGACAAGCGCACCTTCAACAAAACAAGCAATCTTCGAATCGATTGGATGTACATTAATGCCTTCTACCATGACCGCTGCTTGTACCGACGTTTGATACGCCCCACTAATACCACTTGATAAATGGACTGTGATAACATCTGTATAGCCTTCTGCTTTGTAGGCTTCAAATGCATTAATCATTTCTCCTATAGCTGGTTGACTTGTCGTAGGGATTGAATTTGACGTCGCTAAAATGGAATAAAATTCATCCGCTGTAATGGACTCATTTTCTTTATGATTTTCACCGTTTTCTAATGTAATACTTAATGGGACAACTCGAATATTATTTTCGTCTAAATAGAGTTGAGGAATATAACTTGTTGAATCTGTCATGACAGCTATTTTCATTTCCAATGTCCTCCTAAATTACGTATATAGTTCCTATCTATTACTACTAAGTACTGGGACGTCGCGAACAACTGCTCTAGAGCTCTGATAAACAGCAACTCTAAAAACATTTTTCATAAGTCCGTTCACGTTTCAACAATCTTTTATATGCAACACATCGATTGACTCTCTCTAAAACGTGAACGCTTTTGTCCCGCCCTTCGTATTTATATTATTTAATTAATACTATCATACAATCTTTTATATCAAATTTCAGGCAACTAAGCCATTGATTTTTTCATTGTTCACATTTAATCTATATTATAACCTTAATTCATTCTATATCAGATTGGAGATGCCTCATGAAAAACGCTATCATCACCATTAAAAGTGAACATATTATAGAAAATGTAATTAGTAAATCTCGTTTTATTGCTCATATTAAACCTGTGCAGTCTGAAGAAGAAGCTAAAGCGTTTATTGAAGCCAAGAAAAAAGAACACCGTGAAGCAACACATAACTGCTCAGCCTATACTATCGGTGACACGATGCATATCCAAAAAGCGAATGATGACGGCGAACCTAGTGGTACTGCTGGTGTGCCAATGTTAGAAATGTTGAAAAACTATGACATTCATAACGCAGCCGTAGTCGTTACACGTTATTTCGGAGGCATTAAGCTTGGTACTGGAGGTTTAATTCGTGCATATGGTGGCGCTGTTCGTGATGTTATCAAAGCTATCGGTCGTGTAGAATTGAAACAAGCCATCCCTTGTCATGTCACAATCGCTTATGATTTAACCGGTAAATTCGAATATGAACTTCAATCTGCCCCTTTTTATTTAAGAGATACACATTATACAGATAAAGTTACATATGAAATCGATGTGATAGAAACGGACCGTGAATCATTTATCAACTTTTTAAATCAACATACGCAAGGTCAATTTTCACTTCAAGAAGATACAATTAAAAGGCTTGCGTTTGATATTGAAACATGAAATAAAACCCTTGTTACTTTAAGGCTAAAATCGCTTTAAAGCAACTAGGGTTTTATTTTATTTGACGTCGCGAGATAAGATTGAGCAATGGACGGTAATCATCATCTATGAGTCCTGTAAACTCTACGATAAGTTCAATTGTTATCACAATAAGTACAATCGTTAAAAACATGCCCCAAGGTTGTGATAAGTATAAAATAACACTAACTACACTAAACATTATCGCCATTGCATATATCAACATAACGGTTTGTCTATGTGTATATCCTAAATCTAATAGTTTATGATGTAAATGTGATTTATCTGCTTGCATAATGTGCTGTCCTCGTTTCACACGACGTATCATCGCAAATAATGTGTCGATGAAAGGAACGGCTAAAATCACAATTGGGAAGAACAATGAAATAAATGTAATGTTCTTAAATCCTAATAAAGACAAAAAGCCGATAATAAAGCCAAGTAACAGTGCCCCACTATCTCCTAAGAAGATTTTAGCTGGATGGAAATTAAAGACAAGAAAACCTAATAACGATCCAATAAGCACACTACAAATCATAATGATAAATATATTTCCTTGTAAAATCGCAATAAAGGCAATCGTGACAAGAGCGATTGTAGAAACACCTGCTGCTAAGCCATCAAGGCCGTCGATTAAATTAATCGCATTCGTAATGGCAACAATCCAAAAAATGGTAATTGGAATACTTAACCATCCAAAATGAATCGTTGGTCCAATAGGAATAGAAATAAAATCTATTGTAACCCCGTACAAAACAACGATTAATGCAGCTGCGATTTGTCCGAGTAACTTTAGAATAGGTTTTAAATCGTATAAATCATCAATAAGACCTACTAAGTAAATAACGATAGCACCTAGTAATAGTGGTTTAATTTCTCTCTCTATAGGAGCACCAAGCCAAATACCAATAAAAAAAGATAGTAATATTGCTGAACCTCCTAACATAGAAATCGGCTTTGTATGTATTTTTCTGAAGTTAGGTCGATCCACAATATCTAATTTTTTGGAAACCGCTATAACAATAGGCGTTAGTATCAAACTGACAATCATTGAAAACACAATCAACGTAAGAGTATACATCAGTTCACCTACATATTTTAAAAATTAATTCATCTGTTATATTCTACTTTTTATTCTCCAAAAAACAAGCTTTTTCTTGTAACAATCTTATTACATAGTAACATGAATCGTCTATGTATGACATCACTGTTAAATATAATCTTTATCGTACATTAAATTATTTAATGACAAAATGTAACTTTTCACTTACAATAACATAGGGTTAAGTAAAGGAGTCATAACTATGATTGAAGCCATTATTTATAATATATCAGTAACTATTGCTGGTATCTATCTATTTCATCGTCTTCAATACGCTGAATCACATGATTTCAGATTTTCTAAAAGTTACATTACCGTGCTGATGACGATTGTTGGATTATTACTGGCACTCTATCCAGTGCCTATTGAAAATTATCACATTCAACTTTCATTTGTTCCTTTATTATTTTTGGGCCGATATACTAATGCGTTTTACACGTTCGTTTCGGCGTTACTTATTGCCTTTGTAAGTTATTTCGTACTCGCAACGCCACTTACATTTGCTAGTGCGCTTCTAATTATTGCACTCGTAGTTAGCATTATTGGTCCTTTCATTAAACAAAACCACATTATCGCTATACAAATTTTAAATATTATCAGTATTGTCATCTTACTTATTATCGCAACATTTGTCCCTAGCTTTGATGTGATTGAAGTTTTATATTTAATACCTTTATCTATTATTGCTACGCTGATCACTGCTTTATTTTATGTAGACTTACATCACTTTTTTAAACTTATTGACCGTTACGAAAATGAAAATAAAATCGATTACCTCACAGGTTTAGGTAATGTTAAAGAATTTGACCGTCATTTAAATACACTAACGCAACATGCTGAAGCCAAAAAGCATAGTCTTGCCTTGTTGTTAATTGATATTGATGATTTTAAAGAAGTTAATGATGCACATACGCATGAAGCAGGTGATGCAATTTTAAAACAAATTTCACATCTTTTACAAAATTACGTGCCACCTAAGCATAAAATATTCAGAAATGGTGGCGAAGAATTTTCAATTGTACTTGAAAACTATTCTTTAGATGAATGCGTTAAGTTAGCTGAAAGCATTCGTAAAGGCGTTGAAAAATCTAATTTTCACTTGCCTAATAAAGTCGTTATTAAATTATCTGTCTCTATTGGCGTAGGTTATTTAACAAGTGAAGATTACAAATCTCAACGTAAAGTATTTAAAGATGCTGATGATATGTTGCACATTGCCAAAAATGAAGGTCGTAACAAAGTGATGTTTAATCCAATCATCAAATTACAATAAAACCATCTAAGATTAAAAGTGACCAATAGGGGGCGGGACGACGAAATCAAATAGATTTCTGTCCCGCTTTTAAAATGAGAAAATAGCTGTTAAAAAGCACAGTAGCTGTCTGGATTGAACTGCGCTTGCCAGCTTATTCAATCCTAGTCAGCTTTGTGGGGGCGGGACGACGAAATCAAATAGATTTCTGTCCCGCTCCCTAATCATTTCGCTCGATCTTTGGATGGTTTACTTTATGCCTCAAACGATACACCAATATTTTTAAAATCGCATTCATGTCATTCTTTCTATATTCAACTTCAAATGATTTTGGTCACGCCTGTCCTATATTTAAAATGTTGCAACATGAAGCATTCACATGTAGACTGACAATTGATTCAGTAGATAAGGAGGAACACCTATGGCAGATTCACTCACAATTATTGATGAGAACAAAGTGATTGATGTCGTTTTATTGGCCGGCAAAGTTTTGTTAGAAAGCGGAGCGGAAACATATCGTGTTGAAGATACGATGGGCCGTATCGCAGCAAGTTTTGGTTTGGAAGATACCTACGCTTTCGTAACTTCCACGGCCATCATGTTTTCACTTAATAACCGTACTAATACACGTCTTGTGCGTGTACGCGAAAGAACAACAGACCTCGAAAAAATCGCCATTGCCAATAATGTGTCACGTAAAATTTCTCAAAATCAACTTACTTTAGATCAAGCTAAGTCTGAACTTATTCATTTAGAACAAGCCTCACTTCAATTTTCATTTATTGTTAAATTTTTATCTGCTGCTATTGCTTCAGGTTTCTTCTTATTTATGTTCGGTGGCGTAGCCAATGACTTTATTTATGCTGTCATGGCGGGGGCAGGTGCTTTTTTAACCTTCGACCTTGTGCAACGCTATATTCAAATCAAATTCTTTTCAGAGTTTATTAGCTCCATGGTCGTCATTGGCGTAGCCGCTTCCTTTACGAAATTAGGCATGACGGTCAATCAAGATATTATTACAATTGCCGGTGTAATGCCGCTTGTTCCTGGTATTTTAATTACGAATGCGATTCGAGATTTAATGGCGGGAGAATTGTTAGCTGGCATGTCACGTGGTGTAGAAGCTGCATTAACCGCATTTGCTATCGGAGCCGGTGTTGCTGTCGTATTAATTTTATTCTAGAAAGGTGTGACACAAATGGCCTACGTGTTGTATTACATAGCTCAATTTTTAATCAGTTTTATCGCAACCATGCTCTTTTCAATCATTTTTAACGCACCTAAAAAATTACTTATTGCTGCAGGTTTTGTAGGTGCTATGGGATGGATTATTTACAAATTCACGATCGACTTAAATTATGGAGCTGTCCCTGCCGCTTTCTGTGGAAGCTTTATATTAGGTGTGATGAGTCATGTCATGAGTAGACGCTACAAGCGCCCTGTTATTATATTTATAGTGCCTGGTATTATCCCTCTCGTTCCAGGGGGCGCTGCTTATGAAGCAACGCGTTTACTTGTATCAAATGAATATACAAAAGCAGTCAACCAATTTTTAGAAGTAACTTTAACTTCAGGAGCCATTGCATTTGGCATATTATGTGCAGAAATCTTTTATTATATTTATACACGTTTAAAACATCACTATGCTAAACTGAAAGGTAAGACCTATAAAAGAGGCTATCATATGAACAATCGTATATAAGGAAGTGTTAACTTGAAATCAAATATCATCAAGAGATTAGAACGTTACGTCAAAATCAATACACAATCCGATCCAAATAGTGAATCAACTCCTTCCACTACTGTCCAATGGGACTTGCTTCACATGTTAAATGACGAGCTTAAAACGATGGGGTTAGAAACTGAAATTGACGCGCATGGCTATCTGTTTGCTACTCTAGCAAGCAATACAAACCAGTCCGTTCCAACAGTAGGATTTTTAGCTCATGTAGATACTTCTCCAGATTTTAACGCTAAAAATGTAACGCCTCAAATCATTGAAAACTACGATGGTGAAGTTATTCCATTAGGCCATTCAGGAAGAGTCATCGACCCAGAAGTCTTCCCTGATATTGTTGACTTAAAAGGACATACTTTAATGACGACAGATGGCACCTCACTACTTGGTGCAGATGATAAAGCAGGTATTGTTGAAATTATGGAAGCGCTACAATATTTGATCGACCATCCTGAGATTAAACATGGCCCTATTCGCATTGGATTTACTCCAGATGAAGAGATTGGCCGCGGACCTCACAAATTCGATGTTGAACGCTTCAACGCTGATTTTGCTTACACTATGGATGGAAGCCAATTAGGTGAGCTACAGTTCGAAAGTTTTAATGCCGCAGAAGCAAAAGTCACTTTTGAAGGCGTTAACGTTCATCCAGGTTCTGCCAAAAATAAAATGATTAATGCTATAAGCCTTGCAATACAATTCCATTCTCAATTACCTCAAAATGAAGTTCCTGAACAAACTGACGGATATGAAGGTTTCTATCATTTAACAGACATGAATGGGACTGTTGAAAAAGCAACTTTACACTATATTTTAAGAGATCATAATGGCGAAACATTTGAAAAACGCAAACAGCACTTAATAGAAATTCAAAAATCTTTAAACAATGCTTACCATTATGAACCGGTACACTTAACGATTAATGATCAATATCGCAATATGGCTGAGAAAATCAAACCGCATCCACATATTATAGACATTCCAAAACGCGTCTATAACGCGTTAGGTATTGTTCCAAATACAGCACCAATACGCGGCGGCACAGATGGTTCCCAATTATCATTTATGGGTCTTCCAACACCGAATTTATTTACAGGATGCGACAACTTCCATGGTCCTTACGAATACGCTTCTATAGATGTCATGGAAAAAGCGGTTCACGTCATTGTGGGTATTGTTCAAGAAATTGAAAAAGACGCATAACAAAAATAACCGATGAGAAAGGCAATAATATGCATTCTCATCGGCTATTTTTATGTCGTCGTTTGTAATAATTTGATAATTTGAGTGACATATGCGCGCAAGTGTACGCCCAATTTAAAATCAGGATAAGACGATGGCAATTCATCAAATACGCTAAACATTGCGGTCACGTCTTGATTTTCATATCGCTCAAACTTTTCAGATGTCCCACATATTGCAACAGCGACTTTATTATACTGATTCGCAAGTTCTGCAATGCGCAAGGAAGACGTATCGATAACAAAATCACGTTCGTTCAGACCCTCACCAAAGATAATCAAATCTGCTTGTTTTACAAGATTTTCCAATCCTGTAATTCGATCCACGAGTTCATGACTTGTCATAATTTTAGTAGCGAACATCGCTTTAAAAATAGCAGCAAGGCCTCCACCAGCGCCCCCTCTTTCGATTTGTCCTAATGATAACTTTAGTTCATGTTTCATAATTTCACTAAAATACCAAAGCAAATTGTCAATTTCTACCGCTTCTTCTCTAGAAATGCGAAGTGACGTATAACTTTTTAAAATCGCACTTTGTTTACCATACATCTTACTATCAAAATCAATTAAAATTTGAAATTGCGCTTCTTTTAAACCTTGATGTAGTCCATTCGTATCAATACGGCGGATATGTTTAATTTGTCCTAATCCTTTTCTCATATCTACCTGTTCGCCATCATCATCATAAAACACTGCACCTAGTGCTTGTAACATACCAGCACCACCATCGTACGTATCTGTACCACCTACAGAGATAGCAATATTGTTCGCACCTCTGTTCAAAGCATGGGCAATTACTTCGCCTAACCCATAACTCGTATGTTCCAAATAGCTTGCTTTTCCTTTTTGGAATTGCTCAGATTGAATAACCGTTAAGCCATCGTCAGTTTGTCCGTATCGTACTTCTACTTCATTCATTTGAGCGTCATGTGCTGTAATGCGATATTGTGTTCCTGATTTCCATGTGAATACTGAATTTAAAAGTTCATGTCGACCATTAAATAATGGTACTTGTACGATATCCGCATCTTGAACTTGGCTAGCAACCGCTTCTTCAACATAGCGGTTAGCATCATAACTCGAAAGAATTCCATTAAATTCATCCATCGCTACGAGTACTTTCATATTGTCACCTCTCGACATTTTTGATTAATATCCATTATAGACTTGCTTCACCTTTGAATACAAATGAATAGAACGTTCATAGATAAGTGCATTCACCCACCTATGAACGTTCCCAAATCCATTACTCTGCTTTAGCTAAAGATGAGACTGTAATGTTATCGTGACTTTCGTGCCAAGTTGCCTCACCATTCACAAAATAGAAAGCTTGGGGTGATTGATGTTTAACCCCTGTTTTGTCTTCAATATAATTTGATAATTCTCGTTCTTCTTGAACAATGAGATAATACCCATCCATATCTCTTTCATACAGAAATTTGTTGAATTGATCCATTGCACGCTCTGAAATTGGACAAGTATTACTATGTTTCAATACAAAGATATATGGATCCTGTTGGATGACTTGTTCAAACTGATCAATAGACGTCAGCTTCGTCGCCATACTTTTCACCTCTAAGTCAAATTCTTTTTATATTAATCGTACATCTGTGTATTTTCTCAATGGTAATTATTATACACATAATATCAACTATTGTTAACCTTAATCTCAAAACTAACGTTCTGATTTAAAATAAATGCGCTATAAAGCCCTCTCAATTTCATCATTCTTCTTGTGATACTGTCCTTCGTACTGTTCTAATTCTTTTGAAGTTTTTATTAATCGTTTTACATTTGTTTTTGATAGACGTTGGCTATATTGAGCACTTTGTGCACGCTCTTTATAGTAATATTCTAACTCATAATACATTTGAATTGCACTTTGGCGCGCATTATTGACTGTACTTTCATTGATGCGTTCTTTATTTAAAGCTTTAATATCATTCTTGATTAATGGAATGACTTCTTTATTTATTTTGTTCGCACGTTGAATATCATTTTTTTCTTCAAGTACACGTTCCACTACACGTTTAATGTTTTCGTTATTTTGAATTAGCGTTTGTTCAATTTTCACACTTTCACTGTACCCTAATGCCGTCGCTTTTGCGTGGGCTAAACCCTTTTCGACAGTAGAACGATGTTGTTCAAATTTGCGCGTATGCGCTAAAATGTTTTCATTCGATTCAATAGCATTCAAACAAAGTTCCAAAAATTGATTCACTTCATTTAAAGCTTTTTCTTTTTTATCTACTGCAGTTAAGTAGGTGCGCTTCAACGCTTTTAAATCATCATTTGACCCTGGCAATTGTTCAGCTGCATCTCGATACGCTTTAAATTTTGGGCGCAATGTTTGATCAATTTGTTCCTTTTTCTTTTTTAACATCTCATGATTGTCTTCTGTTGCGTCGGTTTGGTTAAATGACTTCAATGCTTCTAAATTAACATCATCCCATGCTTTGTAATAAGCTTTTTCTTTTTGTTCAACCGTTTTCATTTTTTGATCAAACTGTTGTTTTTCTTGTTTATCGTTGTGTCCACAAGCCGTTAAAGTAACTGTAATAATTAAAAATGTCATTACAAGAAATAGGATATTTTTCATAATACTCCTCCTATAATAGCATATTATAGCGAAACGTATTTAACTTAAAAATAAACTATGGTATAGTAATTCAGAATTTATGTAAATATAAGGAGTTAAAGATGTATTCTCATGTCCAACCATTTATTGTTGAAAACCACCTAAACGATTATGCCAAAAGTTATCTAGTTTATCGTGATATTTTATTTAATCTATTAGACTCACCTATTAAAAGTACCCAACATATTGGTGGAACAAAACATTTCAACTATCCCACTGAGCCTATATTAGATATTTTAGTTGGTGTAGATAACTTGCATGATATCACATCTTTAGATGAAAAGCGCCTCAACTATGCCGGGTTTTACCGTATTCATCAACCTATGCATAAAAAAGTACTTATGGCAAAATTCAATAATTTATCAGAATTAAAACAAACGGTTCGTTTACATATTATCCAACGAAACACAACTGTTTTCCAACAATATATTGAAACTGACCAAATATTGTCACATCATCCTACAGCAATCGCACATTTCAATACTTTTAAACAACAGATTCATCCTTCTATGCCGATACGGGACTACGAAAGTCTAAAACAATCATATTTCAAAAAATTATCACATATCATTCACACAAATTAACGTTTCCAGATGACTTTAAGCATACAAAAGCGTTAAAATGACTATAATGACATAAAAGAAAGGATGTTATTTTTGGATAACGCTAGCATCTTACAAAAGTTAAAACATATCGTCCCAGAAGATATCATCAAAGTGGATGAACCGCTCAAACGGTATACTTACACTGAAACTGGAGGAAATGCTGACTTTTACATTTCACCCCAAAAATATGAAGAAGTTCAAAGTGTCGTAAAGTTTGCGTATGAAGCAAATATTCCACTTACCTATTTAGGTAATGGTTCTAACATCATTATTCGTGACGGCGGTATCAGGGGTATTGTGCTAAGCCTCCTAGAACTCAATTATATTGATGTTTCTGATACAACTATCGTAGCTGGCAGTGGGGCTGCAATTATCGATGTATCGCGAAAAGCTAGGGATTTATCTCTAACCGGTTTGGAATTTGCTTGCGGTATCCCAGGATCAGTAGGTGGCGCCGTTTATATGAATGCGGGTGCTTATGGTGGAGAAGTTAAAGATGTTATTGACTATGCGCGTGTCATTAATGAAAAAGGAGAAATGCTTCAATTAACACATAATGAATTAGAATTAGATTATCGCAATAGTATTATTCAAAAAGAGCATTATGTCGTTTTAGAAGCAGCTTTTACTCTAGCACCTGGAAAGCAAGATGAAATTCAAGAAATAATGAACGATTTAACTGAGCGACGTGAGTCAAAACAACCTTTAGGGTACCCTTCATGTGGTAGCGTCTTCCGTCGTCCTCCTGGCTACTTTGCTGGTAAATTAATTCAAGACTCTGACCTTCAAGGACATCGCATCGGAGGCGTCGAAGTATCCAAAAAACATGCGGGATTTATGGTGAATGTCGACCATGGTACTGCAACAGATTATGAAGATTTAATTCACTATGTCCAAAAAGTAGTGAAAGAAAAATTTGACGTTGAATTACAAAGAGAAGTTCGAATTATTGGCGAAAAAATAGAAGAACGTCAGTAAAGGAGCAAAAGAAATGCCAACTGTTTATGGTCAAGTGATTGATAATGAAACACGATGCGTGCACTATCAATCCATTCTTGATGTAATTGCAATAAAATTTAAATGTTGCAATAAATATTACCCTTGTTACAAATGTCACAACGAAGCAGAAAATCACCGTATCCATCGTTGGAAAGAACGCGAGTTTAATGAAAAAGCCATTTTATGTGGCGTTTGCAAGCACGAAATGACAATCAATGAGTATATGCTTATTGAGGCTTGTCCAAAGTGTAATGCGCATTTTAATAGTCGTTGCAAGTTGCATTATCACTTGTATTTTGAAATATAGCGCGCATACAATATCGTACGAATCATGAACAAAGAGTATAAAAAACACGTTCGTTAACGTCATTTTACATGACATCAACGAACGTGTTTTTTTATGAAAATATCGCTACATTAAATTATTGACGATCAAAAATGAAGTCTTCATCTTTTAATGCTTCTACATTTAACGCTAATGTGTATCCATCACCTTTAACTGAGAAGAAATCATGGTTCTTCGTTGATGTATCTAAGGCATTTTCGATAATCGGATTAAATTCACGCTCTTCAAAGTAAGGTTCAAAACCAAGATTAGATAACGCTTTATTTCCGTTATAATGCACATAATTAAGTACATCTTCTGCAAGACCAAGCGGTTCATACAATTCACGTGTATAAGACTCTTCATTTTTATAAAGGTCTTCAAGCAATTTATACATTTCTTGGTCTGCTTTAAGTTTTTCACTTTCTGACAGTTCGTTTCTTAAATGTTGTGCATCAAGACCAGTGAAAACGCCATGAATAGATTCGTCCAATAATATTTTACGAATAATCTCACCAGATGTTGTCATACGCCCCTGTCCAGCAAGATATAAAGGGTAGTAGAAACCAGAATAGAATAAAAATGTTTCCAAAAAGACACTTGCTACTCTTGCCATATATTGATCATATATGGAAGCTTCTTCTCCCCATAATTTATGGTACGTACCCACAATCTTTTCTGATTTGTATTTCAAATGAGGTTCTTCTAAAACCCATTCATCTAATAAATAGTTTGTTTCTTTAGAAGGTAGTAACGTTGTAAAAATATGAGAATAACTTTTCGCATGGATTTGTTCCATCATTCCCATAAATGCATAGACTGCCTTTTTACGTAAGTCTTTTGTATGTAACATGATGAGCGGCATACCATCATCAGCTTGATGCGTGTCTAAGCCTGTTAAACCTGCTAAAGCTTTTTTAAATGCGTTTTGTTCATCTTCTGTTAATGTTTTCCAACTTGCGATATCTTTAGAAACTTTAAATTCCGTTTCTACCCACATTTGTGCAATATTTTGGCGCCAAAACATATTCGTCATATCTTCTTGTGTATTCCAATTTACAGCTATCATCTCAATCTATTTCTCCTTTTCTTATATTAATATGGTGAATGAAGTAAACGATGGAAATGAGACAACCACACCTTTTTATAATATGATATTTCTGCCTCACTACCTCGTTTGTCCCCTTAGTACTATGACATCTCCCCGTATCATCTGAATCAATTTGTACGTTACATGCAAAGCATATAAAACGTTACACCAATTGTTTAGATTCTCTATCTTTTAATTCATCACCTATTAGCCTTCGAGTTCACTCTAGACTGAGCAGCTTGTACACTCTTCAACACTTAACAATTTATTACGTGTATAATATAAAGATTTTAATCCTTTATAATGCGCATAAACATATAAACGAGACAATTCACGTGTAGAAATTTCAGAGTTAACGTAAAGAATCGTCGATATACCTTGGTCAATATGTGTTTGAATTGTCGCAATTAAATCGATAAGTTTCATTTGATCTGTATTAAATGCTGATTTATAGTACCACATTGTTTGTGGAGATAAAAATGGCATCGGATAAAACGTTTCTGCATTACCGTACGTACGACGCTCAATTTGATCAACAATTGGCATAACCGAACTTGTTGCATTTTGAACGTATGAAATACTTTGTGTTGGTGCAATCGCTAAACGGTATGCATGGTACAAACCATATTTTTCAACTTCTTCTTGGAGCGCCTTCCAATCTTCACGTGTTGGAATATCATGATGCTCAAATAAAGCTTTCACTTTATCGTATTGTGGTAAAAAGTCTTCTGTTGTGTAGCGCTCAAAGTAGCGGCCATTCGCATAATCCGATTTTTCAAATTCTGCAAACACCTCTCCACGTTCTTTTGCAATTTCCATAGAACGCTCAAGAGAATAGAAATTCATCATCATAAAAAAGACATTTGCAAAATCTCTCGCCTCTTCTGATTCATAATTGATTTGGTTTTTCGCTAAGAAACCGTGAAGGTTCATAACACCTAGCCCCACAGAATGTAGCTCACGGTTCGCTTTTCTTACACCTGGTGCATTTTGAATGTTTGCTTCATCACTTACAAATGTCAACGCATCCATACCTGTATGAACAGAATCTCTAAATCGATTAGATTCCATCACATTCACAATATTTAAAGAGCCTAAGTTACAAGAAATATCACGTTTGATTTCGTCTTCAATACCGTAATCATTAATAATTGACGTCTCTTGCAATTGGAAAATTTCCGTACATAAGTTACTCATTTTAATTTGCCCAATATTAGCATTTGGATGCACTTTATTGGCATTATCTTTAAACATTAAATATGGGTAACCTGATTGTAATTGTGTTTGCGCAATCATATTTAACATTTCACGTGCGTCTTTTGATTTTTTTATAATATTAGGATTTTCAACTAACTGATCGTAGTAGTCTTCAATATTGATGTCATCTAACGTCACACCATATTCTGCTTCTACCGTGTGTGGGGCAAACATAAAAAAGTCTTTTCCTTCTTTTGCTAAATCAAAAAACTTAGAAGGGACGATTAAGCCGGTTGAAATCGTCGATAGACGTAAATCTTCATCGGCATTTACTTTTTTAGTATCTAAAAACTCTTCCACATCATAGTGGAAAATATTCAAATATACCGCACCTGCGCCTGGACGTTGGCCAAGTTGGTCAGCATAACTGAAACCACCTTCAAGCGCTTTAGCAACTGGAAGCACACCTTTGGCTACACCTTTAATACCTTTAATTGCTTCGCCACGTGCGCGCAATTTGGAAAGGTTGATTGCCACACCACCACCAATTTTACTAAGTTGCTTCGCAGTAGAATCAATAAAATTAATCGAATTTAAGCTATCGTCAACTTCAAGTAAAAAACAAGAAACCAACTCACCTCGACGCGCTCGTCCTGCATTTAAAAATGTTGGCGTTGCAGGTTGATAGCGTTGTTCTATCATGGCACGTACGAATTGCTTGGCAAGCTCGACTTGCCCATTCGCTAAATAAAGCGACACAATAATTACATGTTGATGGTAATTTTCAAGGTATTTTGATTTATCATTTGTTTTCAAGGCGTAATCTTTGAAAAACTTACTCGCTGACATATAACTCGCAAATTGGAATGGAATGTCATTTGCGAAATTGATAATTTCATTTAAATCTTCTTCGCTATAATCATTAAATAGATTGTAGTAGAAGTTTTGGTCTACTAAAAAATGTAGACGTGCTATCTCATCGTCGAATTGAACCGTCTTATCCTCGATTTCTTCTAAATAAACAACCAATGCTTCTTGGTCTTTTTCTAAATCAAAAAAGCCTGTCTCATTTCTTTTTGTTACTTGGTTATTCAATTCGATATGATTATATCGCTTTTTTTCCATTGTCTTCATAAAAATTAACCACCTTCTCCTTAAATTCCTTTGTATCTTTTAAGCTTCCATGTAATTCAAATTGCATTAATAATGGGACCTCGTATTCATCTGCAATTCTACTGCCTGCTTTTGCAAAATTTTGTCCCCAATTTCGGTTACCGCTTGCGGCTACACCTCTTAAATTATCATGGTTAAGATCTAAAAATTGTTGCACTGGCTTTGGTACCTCACCAAAACCAATCGTACTTGTCACGATGATAAAAGGTTCATCGATGCGCTTTGCTACAGAAGCTGGTGTTATTTCCATCGTATTTGATAATTCCGTACGCTTAATAAAACGTTTTACATTTCCTGTAAATGAATAATAAACCACTTTCATATCAAGGACTTCCTTTCTTTTAAGCCCATATACGCATTTTTGCGTCGGCTTATTTATAAAATTTATCTTGAATATTCGTTGTGTCAGCATTGATATGTAGTTAATCATCTTTATAGGTGTTAATATAAAGGTATAGAAAATGAAGTTAACATTTGAGTATTAATTAACGTAAAAGCGAACATATATTTTGTTTTATTTAAAGATGAAATAAAATAATTTGGCAAATCAATTCCCCTTAAAACGCATTTGTTTTTGCCAATTCGACTCGGATACAAGATGTTGTATCCAAGGTTACACCCAATCTCTTTTAAAAGTGTAATCTTGCTAACTATTTGTAGTTTCTACTTGGTATACTGAGTCTTAAAACACTATATGTTGTGTTTAACGTTCTTACTCAATACTATATTATGTGTTTCATTGTACATCAGACTTGATTTTTTTTAAAGCAGAAAATGAAATTTTTGACACCAATTGTCACCAAACGCGACCATATCAACGAATGAAAATTTATGAAAATTCTAGACTTTAATTAATTTAAAACCTAGCACAAAATTGCTTGACATTGTGAAGACGAACATAGTACATCAACGAACAAAGCACGAACGTACGTTCTGTTTTAGTATATAATTCAATTCAGTTTTTTGCAACTTTCTCATGCACAAATGCTTGAATTGTGCTACGATAAAAACATTCAAATTTAATATAAATAAGAGGCGATTCTATGAATTCAAAAATGAAAGGCATCATCGCTATCTTGATTTCTGCTATTGGTTTTAGTTTTATGGCAGTTTTTTTTCGTCTTGCTGGTGATTTACCTGTCTTTCAAAAGTCGTTAGCACGTAATTTAGTTGCGATGTTTATACCATTATTTTTCATTATTAAGTATCAACAACCTATTTTAGGTAAACTTAGTAGCCAACCGTTATTGATTACCCGATCTACACTCGGTTTAACAGGTGTCCTTTTAAATATTTATGCCATAGATCATATGGTGTTGAGTGATGCTGATATTTTAATGAAACTCAATCCTTTTTGGACGATTCTATTAAGTCTCATTTTCTTAAAAGAATATATTCAAAAATATCAAATCACTGCTATGATTATAGCGATTGTCGGCATGCTTTTTGTCGTAAAACCTGAGTTTTCTTCAGATATCATCCCAGCTGTAATGGGCTTATTATCAGGTGTTTTCGCTGCTGCTGCCTATACTGCTGTTCGTGCCTTAAGCACTCGAGAAGCACCTTATACTATCGTATTTTACTTTTCTCTATTCTCAGTTGTAGCGCTGCTTCCATTTGTTATTTTTACTTATGAACCTATGTCAACGACACAAATCGTATTTCTCATATTTGCTGGTCTTTCTGCCGCCGTGGGACAAATTGGTATTACTGTAGCATATAGCTATGCTCCGGCTAAAGACATTTCTATTTTTACGTATGCATCTATTATTTTCACAGCTTTCATCGGTTTCATCTTATTCGGTGAATCACCTGACTTTGTCGCCGTTGTTGGATATGTAATTATTTTAAGTGCAAGTTATTTCATGTTTGAAAAAGCGAGAAGAGAAACACAGACGCATCAAAAATCTACACAAAAACATTAAACTTAAGGAGGTCTTCTCATGACAGAGGGACGATCTAAAGAAGATTTACAAGATATTACATTACTAGGAAACCAAAATAATAACTATGAATTTAACTATCGCCCTGATGTGCTAGAATCATTTGATAACAAGCATCAAGGTCGCGATTATTTTGTGAAATTTAATTGTCCTGAATTCACATCTCTATGTCCAATTACTGGACAACCTGATTTTGCAACTATTTATATTTCATATATTCCAAATATCAAAATGGTCGAATCCAAATCTTTAAAGCTCTATTTATTCAGTTTTAGAAATCATGGAGATTTTCACGAAGATTGTATGAATATTATTATGAATGATTTAATCGAATTAATGGACCCACATTATATTGAAGTTTGGGGAAAATTCACTCCACGTGGAGGCATTTCCATCGACCCTTATACGAATTATGGTCGTCCAAATTCGAAATACGAAAAAATGGCAGAACATCGCCTGATGAATCACGATATGTATCCTGAAACTATTGATAATCGCTAAAAATTACGCTTTCTTTTTTGTTGCGGGACAACGAAATCAAGTTGATTTCGTTGTCCCGCTCTCTTTTTATACATAAAAATGAAGACAACATTTATCATTTTCTCAATCAATGATTGCTATGAATTACTTCATGTTCACGTTTTATTTCAAAAATTAATTGTCATTATTTTGACTTGAAATCATTCTAAATTTACTGAATTTTCTTGTTAAAACTTTATATTAGGTTTAAAATAGTTTTATCTTCACGATTTTAAGGGGGAAATGAAACTATGAGTCAGCATTATAGCAAAGAAGAAATCCTCGGCAGTACACCTCGAACGGGTTTCTTTGGGCATCCTAAGGGATTAAGTACATTATTTTTCACAGAATTTTGGGAACGCTTCAGTTACTATGGTATGAAAGCAATTTTAGCATACTATATTTACTATTCTGTAGCGAAAGGCGGATTTGGCCTTGACCAAGGTTTAGCACTTCAAATCGTTTCGATGTATGGTGCTTTAATATATATGAGTGGTATTATTGGTGGTTGGATTGCCGACCGTATTACAGGTACGCGTCACGCACTTTTCTTTGGTGGCGTACTGATTATGTTGGGTCACATCCTCCTATCTTTACCAAATAACTTTACTTTATTATTGATTGCATTGTTATTTTTAATTATAGGTACAGGCTTATTAAAGCCAAACATCTCATCAACTGTAGGACTTTTATACGATAAAAATGACCCACGCCTTGATGCAGCCTTTACAATATTTTATATGTCCGTTAACCTTGGTGCACTATTATCGCCCCTTGTTGTTGGATGGGCACAAGCAAATCTCGGTTTCCATTTAGGGTTTGCTATTGCAGCAGTAGGTATGTTCTTCGGATTACTGACATACTTGATTACAAATAAGAAAAATTTAGGTTTAGCCGGTCTTGAAGTACCGGATCCACTTACAAAAGCAGAGCGCTTTAAAATGATGATTATTGTTAGTTTAGTGATCATTGTTGGCGTTGTTTTATGTTTTATTCTTAGTATCTTCAACCAATTAACACTTGCTAGTTTTGCGAATTTAGTCACTATATTAGGCGTATTTCTACCATTATTCTACTTTGGTAAATTGATTTTAAGTAAGAAGACAAAAGACTATGAACGTAAACGTGTCTTGGCCTATTTTCCATTATTTATTGCATCCGTTGCATTTTGGATGATTCAAGAACAAGGTTCTACGGTACTTGCACAATTTGCAGATACTAAAACACAATTAAATTTAGCTAAAATTACTGGTGGCTTTATTGATTTTCATATTCCACCAGCTTGGTTCCAATCGTTGAACCCACTCTTTATTGTTTTACTCGCACCTGTATTTTCAATGTTGTGGGTGAAATTAGGACGCTATAACCCACCTACTGTTTTAAAATTTGCCATTGGGGTTATTTTAGCCGGAATTTCGTATTTAATTATGGTTATTCCGCTTTCAGCAGAAACATCATTAATTAATCCGTTTTGGTTAGTAGCAAGTTTCTTAATCGTTACATTAGGTGAATTATGTATCTCACCTATCGGGCTATCAACGACGACTAAACTCGCTCCAGAAGCTTTTACAGCACAAATGATGAGTATTTGGTTTTTATCTAATGCAATGGCTCAAGGTATCAATACCCAAATGGTTCATGTGTATACAGTAATCAGTTCAAATGAGTACTTCTTATATTCAGGTGTAATCGCTATCGCCATAGGTATTTTACTCATTTTCACTACCCCATTCATTAAAAACTTAATGCAAGGCGTTAAATAAATAAAAAAGGGGGCGGGACAACGAAATCAAATAGATTTCTGTCCCACTCCTATAATGAATATATAACTGTTAAAAAGCACAGTAGCTGTCTGGATTGAAATTTCGCTTCACCGCTCTTTTCAATCCTAGTCAGCCTTGTCGGGGCGGGACAACGAAATCAAATAGATTTCTGTCCCGCTCCCCTTTTTATTGTCTACTCATAAATCACTCTATATAGTATTCGCGTGAAGATGATTTTTTATTTTACGATTAAAACAGATGCAACTGCGGTATATATGTCAGTAAACAGCTTTTATGAAAGTGGGTAGCATACAATGACACATAAATATAAAAACGGTCTCTTATTTTACCACCAACATTCCGGCTTAAATAAAATTCATGAAGGATTAGGCGACGTCACCGTTGCGTTGACACAGTTATGTAAAAAATTCTCTATTCAACTTAGTGAAGAGGAAGGAGATATTGCGCGTTATTGTCAACGTATCGCACAAACCGATAATGCTGACGGTTTGGATGTGTTATTTATTTTAGGTGGAGATGGTACCGTCAATGAATTGATTAACGGCATAATTAAAAATCAATTAGACCTTCCAGTTGGTGTCATTCCTGGAGGCACATTTAATGATTTTGCTAAAACTTTAAACCTTTCTAATAATGCAAGTCATGCTGCCTACGACTTACTTTCATCAGAACCTAAAGCGTATGATGTTATGAAAGTGAATGATCAATACGCCTTAAATTTTGCAGGTATCGGATTAATGGTACAAAATGCAGAAAATGTTGAAGGCAAATCTAAAGATGTTTTTGGTAAATTGAGCTACATTTCGTCTACATTGAAAACACTCGCAAATCCCGAACATTTCAATTATGAACTTAATATTGATGGTAAAACCTATACTGGAGATACTTCTATGATTCTTTTTGCCAATGGACGTTTCATAGGGGGTGGTAAAGTTCCAATGACAGACTTATCTCCTACAGATGGCGAGCTCAACACATTTATTTTTAATAACTATAGTATTAGTATTTTAAAAGATATTTTTAGTTTACGAGATAGTATGACATGGAATGAAATTAGCGAAAATATTAAACATATTCCGAGCTACAATATCCACCTCTCTACAACACCGCATATGCGTGTAGATATCGACGGCGAAATCAATTTAAAAACACCTATCTCCATTGAAATTTGCGCACAAAAAATTAAATTATTAACGGTTCCACCGAACATTCCAACACGTTAATATACAAAAAGAGTAAAGGTCATTTTCTGAAAAGACCTTTACTCTTTTTTATCTTCATTTTTATATAACGTGTGTTGAAGTAACCCATCGAAGACTTAACATCTATTACTTTAAAAAGTAAGCTTCAACTTCTTTCCAATTGTTTAAACGTTCAAATTCTGTATGATTTCGATTATGTGGCGCTGTAAACATTAACGGTTTACCCGTATGTATCGCAAGTTGCTTAGGATTATCATCTATCAAATAATCCGTTGCTACAATATTTTTACGTCCACAAAAGACAAATTGTTGTGCATCTAAAAATGGAAAATGCGTTTTTAACCATTCATATTTATCATGAAAAGATGAAGGCACTTCCATCGCTGCAGTCACAATATAGATATCGTAATGCTCTGATAACTTTTCCACAACTTCTTGTGCATGTTCTATTACATCAAGCCGTCTAAAGAATCCATCAGAAGTCAGTATGTCTCGAATTTCTTCTACGTGCTCTGGCATAATATCATAGATTTTCTTCCCTACCAATTGTTCTACGGTAAGGCCTAATTCGGTGCGTTGATTAAATTCTCTCAAGATAGCGCCGAACGTATCTGCCATCACTTCGTCCATATCTATTCCTATTGATTGCCTCATCTTATCGCTCCTTGTCTTCATTCAGTACATCGATTATAACAAATTTAGCTTATGTACTTCATCCTCACGCTTAAAACTGTGCCAAGACTTCTCGGATCACTTTATTTTGTTCCGGAAAACCAATTGTGATACGGACACCATTAGGAAATTCACGCGCAATAATGCCTGCTTGCAACAAGGCTTGGTTTAATTTTGTTGCTTCTGACGTTTCTACAAAAACGAAATTGGTCTGTGAAGGATACAATTTAAGATTTGTATCAATCTCATAAAATTTTTCACGCTCTCTTTGATTGATTGCCACCGCTTTTTGCAAGTGAGCTTGGTCTTTTAATGCTGCAAGCGCGGCTTGCTCTGAAAGACGTGTTGTATTAAACGGTGGGCGTAAAACATTTAATTTAGAGGCTAGCGTTTTTGTCGTTACCATATAGCCAATACGTAGTGCTGCTAATGCATAGGCTTTAGAAAACGTACGTAACATCGCCACATTTGGATACGTCTCCATCAATTCTAACGTACGTGGAAAATCAGCTGCTGTGACATATTCTCCGTAAGCTTCATCAAGTATAATCGTGACATTTGCGGGAATTTTTTTAATAAACGCTTCTATCGCCTCATGTGAATGATACGTGCCTGTCGGATTATTTGGATTACATAGCCATACGATAGCTGTATCTTTATCCACCGCTTCAGCAATCGCATCTAAATCATAACTCCCATGTTTCAATGGCACTTGAACCATATTCGCATCCTCTACCACAGCATTATGAAAATATTGACCAAATGTTGCTTCACTTGTGACGACTTTGTCCCCTGCTCGTAATAATGTTCTTGAAATAATTACAATCATCTCATCTAAACCTGCACCAAAAATAATACGCTCTGGCTCAATTTCTAAATGTTTTGCGATAGCCTTTTGTAATTGTGGCGCATTGGGTTCAGGGTACAAAAATAAATCATCCATGCTCGTTTGAATCGCTTCTTTAACTTTAGGAGAAGGTCCAAAAACATTTTCATTTGAAGCATGCTTATACAATTCGCCTTCAATATGATATTTCGCTTTTAACGCCTTAGGGGATAAACCAGGTTGATAAGCATTAAGCTTGGCAATTTGTGATTTCACTGTTTACCGCCTCCAATATTCAGAATTTTTAAAATATGTTTTCTATTATAGCGATAATTATGCAAAAACGCTATACCTTTTCACACATTCGAGACTACAACCTATACTGAGAAATCACTATAAAACGGCGATAAAACTAACACAATCGGATAAAGCGTGACACTGACTAAGCTTTGTACTGGCCCATCTACTTAAACGAAAACATTCACGCGCTACCTTCATTTCATCTAATAACTATGCCTTATTTAACAAGCCCTTCTTTTTGCAGATATGCTTTTGCTACTTTATAAGGGTCTTCATCTTTTTCGGTAACACGATAATTCATTTCTTGCATTTGTTCGTCTGTAATTTTACCTTCTAACTTGTTCAGTGATTGTTCAATTTCTGGATGTTTGTCAATGAATGATTTTTTGAATAGCGGTGCACCTTGATAAGGTGGAAAACTATTCTTATCATCTTGAAGGACAACCATATCGTATTGTTTCAATTCTGCATCTGTCGAATAAGCATCAATTAGATTAATATCGCCTTTTTCAATTGCTTGATATCTCAATTTAGGCTCCATCGTTTTAACATTTTGGAAGTTGAGGTGGTAGGCTTTTTTAACTGCTTTATATCCATCCCCACGGTCATTAAATTCTAGCGTAAACCCAGGACGAATTTCATCTTCTACTTTTTTCAAATCACTGATCGTTTTTAAGTGATGTTTTTCAGCAAAATCACGCTTTACAGCAAGCGCATACGTATTATTGTATTTCATGGGTTTAAGCATTTTCATATCGAACTTTTTATCTAAACTTGCATTTGCTTGTTGATAAACTGCTGATTCATTTTTAGACTTTGGTGCTTCTTTAGTAAGTTCACCTAGTACAGTGCCAGTAAACTCTAAATATCCATCAATATCATCAGATTTTAATGCATTAAATAAAAAGGTAGTTTTGCCCATACCGTCTTTAACTTCTACCGTATAGTCCGTATCATTTTCAATCAAAATTTTATACATATTCGTTACAATAGAAGGTTCCGTGCCAAGTTTTCCTGCTAAAGTCACACGTTCTCCTTTATGCGCTAAAAGTGGTGTGATTGTAACTAAAAACATGATTAACAAAATAGCGCCTAGCGTCACTAACATTTTTTTATATGACATACGTCCTAATATACGTAAGACAATGTCAAAAATAATCGCAAGTAATGCAGCAGGTATTGCGCCAATTAAAATTAAGGATGCATTGTTACGATCGATACCTAAAAGAATCAAATCCCCAAGTCCACCAGCTCCTATTAATGCGGCTAGTGTCGCTGTCCCAATAATTAGTACCATGGCAGTTCTAATCCCCGCCATCATGACCGGCATTGCTAGGGGGAGTTCTACTTTAGTAAGGCGTCTCAAAGGTTTCATCCCTATCCCTTTCGCTGCTTCAATTAATGAAGGATCCACTTCTGTAACCCCTGTATATGTATTACGCAAAATCGGAAGTAATGCATACACTACAAGTGCGATAATTGCTGGCACCGTACCGATTCCAAATAACGGAATCATTAAGCCTAATAATGCAAGCGAAGGAATCGTCTGAAGTACCGCTGCAATATTAATGACTATTTCTGCCATACCTTTTTGCTTAGTTAACAGTATTCCTAAAGGCACACCAATTAATACAGCAATCAATAAAGCAATAAATGACAGTTGAATGTGATCAATGAGTGATGATAATAATTCGCCTTTTCGTTCATTTAATGTTGTTAAAAATGCCTTCACCTTACTTCACCTACCCCGTGCGTGGATAAGAAGTTAAATATATCTTGTCTTGATAATAACCAATATTGATGCTCAGTTTGTACAATAACCGCTTCATTGTTGGCAAACTCGGAATAAATCTCACTTACCACTCGGTCACCACTTACGACGGAAAGATGCTCTGTCTGTGAAGTCGGATGACCAATTAATTCTGCAACTTTTCCCAAAGTAAAATGATTTAAAAAGACACCTGATAAATCTCCAATAAATTGTTTAACAAAATCATTTTTAGGATGCTGAATGAATTCATTAGGTGTGCCAACTTGTTCAACACGTCCTTCATTCAGTAAACAAATACGGTCTCCAAGTTTGAAAGCTTCTTCAATATCATGTGTAACGAATACAATCGTCTTTTTAATTTGTGCTTGTAAACGTAATAAATCATCTTGCAAGTTTTCACGTGTAATAGGATCTAAAGCACTAAATGGCTCATCCATTAAAATGACAGGAGGATCTGCTGCTAGCGCACGAACCACGCCTACACGTTGACGTTGCCCTCCGGATAATTCATCTGGTTTTCGATTGCGATAAATCTCAGGGTCCAAGTTCACCATTTTTAGCAGTTCATCCACACGCGCATCGATATCCTCATTTGTCCAAGATTTCATCAAAGGGACTTGCGCGATGTTATCCCGAATAGTCATATGTGGAAATAACGCAATTTGTTGTAAAACGTAGCCCATATCCCAGCGCATTTCATATACAGAATAATCACTAATTAATTTATCTTTAAAATAAATAAAACCATCTGTTAAAGAAATCAGTCGGTTAATCATTTTCATTGTTGTCGTTTTGCCCGATCCAGACGGCCCAATCAATACAAAACATTCGCCTTCTTTAATATTCAGGTTTACTTTATCAACGACGACTTTATCACCGTAAACTTTCGTAACATCCTCGAATTTAATCATAATTTCCCCTCATTTAAATATCTTTTTATTTCCATTGTAGAAATTATACCCTATTCAATCATCGTTAACCGCTTGACTTAAGTAAATTTAACATAATATTAAGGCGCTTCTAAACAGAAAAAAACTTGTACAGCCCTTTGCACAAGTTCTTTTATTCATCTGTGTTACACATGTGTTTTATAATTTTGAATCGCCTCTAAAAATTGAGGACAATAGTGCTTGAGTTTGTAGCTTCCTACTCCTTCAATTTGAATCATTTCTTGTTTAGTCGTAGGCTTTCGTTTCGCAAACTCTTCTAACGTATAATCTGAGAAAATATTGATTGGCGGGACATCAAGTTGGTCACTCATTTTTTGACGCACTTCGCTCAATGCATTAAATAAATGACGGTCGACGCCTTCTACCGTATTAATATTTACTCTTTCTTTAGATTTCGTCTTGAATGGTGTCGTTAATATTTGAACATCTTCATTTAACAACTGTTCAACTGAACGATCACACATCAAAATTTCATCATATTCGTTTAAATATCCTTTAAAACGCAACTCGTCAATTAAGTGATGTAATTCACCTGTAGTATAGGACTTCATAATGCCATAAGTCGACAACCCTTCATAATTTTGGTGTTTTAAGTAGTCGGACTCTTCTCCTCTTAACACTTGAATGACGGTTTGATAGCCTTCTTTTTGACCTAGACGTATCACACAACTAATAATCATTTTAGCTTCTTTCGTCATATCATACGTTTTGTTTTGCGCTTCACAATTACTACATTTCTGACATTCTGCCAATTTTTCATTAGGTTCAAAGTAATGGACTAATGTTGCTTCTAGGCATTTATTTGTCTTTGTATATTGAATCATTTTAGTGAGCTTTTCACCCATTTTTTCTTTGTAATCGTCATCTGCCGTAGAACTGGATATAAAATATTGATGTAGCGTAATATCACGATCACTAAACAGTAAAATACATTCACTGTTTAGTCCATCACGCCCAGCTCTCCCTGCTTCTTGATAATAAGACTCCAAGTCTCCTGGCATATTGTAATGAATCACATAACGCACATTAGATTTATCAATTCCCATCCCAAACGCATTGGTTGCTACAACAATACGTTTACGATCATATAAAAACTCATGTTGTGCCTCATCGCGTTGCTTGGCAGATAAACCTGCATGATAGTAAGTCGCTGGTATATTTGCGTCTTCTAAAGCTTCATACACCGCTTCTACTTGTTTACGTGTCGAACAATAAATAATACCTGAAACATTTTGGTGTTCTTTAACATAATTTAATACAAATTTTTGACGTTGATATGTGTTATTCACTTTAAAAATTAAATTTGATCGTTTAATACTCGTTTTAATGAGATGTGAGACATGAATACCTAAACTCGTCATAATATCCTGTTGAACCTCAGTAGTAGCTGTCGCTGTTAAAGCAACGATGGCAAATTGCTGCGGCATAGCTAAAACACGATGAATTACTGCTTGATAGCTCGGTCTAAAATCATGCCCCCATTTTGAAATACAATGTGCTTCATCAAAGGCGACAAGTTTAAGGTTCACATGACGCAATAAACGTAAAAACATTTCATTCTCAAGACGCTCAGGTGCAACATAGATAAATTGCAGTTCTCCATTCACCAGTTGCGTTTCAATTTCTTTTTGCGCCTTCATCGTCAAACTACTATTTAAATACGCTGCAGAAATTCCCATCGTTTGTAATTGATCGACTTGATCTTTCATCAAAGAAATGAGTGGGCTAATCACAAGTGTCGTACCCCCGAGCATCAAACCGGGGACTTGATAACAAATGGATTTCCCGCCACCCGTAGGTAACACACCTAATGTATGATGCTGATTAAGTACATTTGTAATAATTTCTTTTTGTCCTGGACGAAAACGCGTATATCCAAAATAATGTGACAGTGTTTGTTCCATTTTATCCCTCTTACTGTTCAATAATTTCTTCAAGTTCACTCCATCTCGTGATGTCTGCTTCATATTGTGTTTCTAAACTTTGCTTTTCATCGTTTAATTGTTTGATAGCCCCATAATCTGCATGCGCTTCTATCATTTCTTGCTCTATTTCTGTTAAACGGCTCTCCGTCTCATCGATACGTGTTAACAATATTTCATACTCCCGTTTTTCTTTATACGATAAACCTTTACTTTTCTTTTTAGTCGCATCAGATTTTTCTACATTCACTTTGGAAGGTTGCTTGGCTAATTCTAAAGCTTTCTTATAGCTCATATAATCCTCAAATTGTCCTAAAACAACTTCAATTTGATTATCATGAATATACCAATAACGGTCGACGACTTTATTTAAGAAATAGCGATCGTGACTGACTGTAATCACAGTACCGCCAAAAGTTTGAATATAATCCTCTAATATCGTTAACGTTTCAGTATCTAAATCGTTTGTAGGCTCGTCTAAAATTAAAACATTCGGCTGATGTACGAGTAATTTTAGTAAATACAGTCGCTTTTGTTCCCCACCGGATAGTTTGTAAACTTTCTTTCCATGCGTCGCGCTCGGAAAAAGAAATTGTTCTAACAACTGTGTCACTGAGACTAACGTGCCATCCTTTTGACGTGCCAATTCACTTTCTTCACGTAAAAAGTCAATAACACGAATATCACGATTAAGTCGTTCATCCGTTTGTTTAAAATATGCAATTTTGACAGTTTGTCCTACTTTTAATGTGCCATTAAAATCAGAATCCAAACCCGCTAAAATATTGAGAAGTGTTGTTTTTCCTGCACCATTTGGACCTACAATGCCAATTTGCATTCCCTTTTGGACAATGGTAGAAAAATCACGGAATAAGCATTTTTCTCCAATTGATTTAGAAATATTTTCAAGTTCAAATACTTGTTTTCCAAGCCTAGAATACGCTAAGTTAAGTTCCCCTTTATCTTGTGTTTTATGCGACTTGACCTGTTGTTCAAGGTTTTGAAAACGCTCTTTACGTGCTTGTTGTTTGGTTGTACGTGCCTTCACTCCAGCACGCATCCATTCTAATTCTTGCTTGTATAAAGCACGTTGCTTAGTTTGCTGCTTCTGTTCAATTTCGTCGCGTTCTGAACGCATCGCAATATATGCTTCATAATTTCCAGGATAGGAATGAAGTCGCCCGTCTTTTAAATCGACAATACGTGTCGCCACTTCATTTAAAAAGTAGCGATCATGCGTAACAAACATCACTGTTTTAGGGTAAGATTTAACAAAATTAATGAGCCATTGAATAGATTCAAAATCGAGGTGGTTTGTAGGCTCATCAAGTAATAATAAATCTGGCTTTTCAATAAGTGTACGTGCTAAAATGACACGCTTTTGTTGCCCACCTGACAATGCGCTTACTTTTTGATTCGTGTCGTTAATACCAAGTTTAGACAAGATTGTTTTAATTTCAGCGCTATAATCCCAAACACCTTGTGCATCCATATCGGCTTGTGCACTCATCATCTCATCTAAAGCTTGGTCTGTCGGTTGCGCACTATATCGTGAAACCGCTTCTTCATAACGCTTAATTGTTTTTAAAGCATCCGTTTCTGCTTCATATACTACATCATATACGGACGCCTCTAAATCTAGCGCTTCTTTTTGTGCCGCATACCTTATTTTATATTGTTTAGGATATATTAAATCTGCTGTAAAATCTTCATCTAGTCCAGCGATGACTTTAAGTAAAGAACTCTTGCCTGTCCCATTAATACCGACTAATCCAATACGTTCTTGATTGGAAATAGACAATGCTAAATTATCAAATATCACTTTATCTGCATATGATTTGTTGAGGTGTTCAATTTTAAAAGCTTCCAACGCTGATACTTCCTTTTTCTTATAGATTTACTCTAGATTATTTGTTACGCTTAAATCAGTTCTGTATATTATACACTTTTTTGAACTTAATTGATACAAGGAGCCTTTTAGAATGATAGAATTTTTCACAGCGTTGTCCCCAACTTTACAAGCATTGCTAGCTGGAACTGTGACATGGTTGTTGACTGCATTAGGAGCGGCAACGGTTTTTGTTTTTAAAAATGTAAATGAAAAAGTATTGAATTCGATGCAAGGTTTTGCAGCAGGTATTATGATTGCAGCCAGTTTTTGGTCTTTGCTTCAGCCGGCTATCGAAAGCAGTTCAGGTAGTGCCATGCCATGGCTACCAGCAGCAGTCGGCTTTTTATTAGGTGGGATTTTTATTCGCTCATTGGATTATGTTATACCTCATATGCATCGTAATGCCCAAGACGATTCTCAAAAACAAGAAGGTGTGCAGACAAATTTAACGAAAAACACATTATTGTTTTTAGCTATTACGTTGCACAATATCCCAGAAGGATTAGCTATAGGGGTTGCATTTGGGGGCATTGCAACAGGCAATACACATGCTACGATTTTAGGCGCTTTAGGTTTAGCTATCGGAATTGGAATCCAAAACATTCCAGAAGGCGCCGCTTTATCTCTTCCAATTCGCGCTGCAGGCAGTAGTAAGTGGAAAGCTTTTAATTATGGTCAGGCATCCGCACTCGTTGAACCTGTTTTTGCGGTTATCGGAGCTGCTGCTGTCATCACCGTAACGCCTATCTTACCATACGCATTAGCTTTTGCAGCAGGTGCTATGATTTTCGTCGTTGTAGAAGCGTTGATTCCTGATTCTCAATCCTCCGAAAATACAGATTTAGCTACGTTAAGTCTCATGGCAGGGTTTACACTAATGATGATACTTGATGTAGCACTTGGTTAATCCTATGCCATTCAAACACGTTCAATAAAATTTTCTTGTATTCTCTTAATGCTATAGTTTAATGCATATCACATATACTTAAATAGACGTAGGTCCTTTTTACTTATGATAAAAAAGCACTTTGGCGCATCGCCAAAGTGCTTTTTAAATGCATTCAATTAATTTCCTTTACCCTTAGGTCCAGCATCATAGTGGTAATCACTAGGATTTACTTTTTTGAAGTCTGGGTTTTTATAGAAACGCATTAAGTCTCCATTTAATATTTCATCATTAATTTCTAAATCATTTTCCACTTGATTTTTATTTTTTTGTAAATCAGATGGTGGTGTTGTCATCGGCTTATTGTCTTTATGACTGTAAGCTTTACCATTCACATATTTATATTTATCAGTAACAAAGTCACCGTTACGGAATGGAATCAACTGTTTGTGATCTTTAGATAACATATCTGTACCTAACATGATGTAATTTTTCGTATCGATACCCATCAAGTGAAGTAATGTAGGCATAACGTCTACTTGACCTGCATAAGTTGGATCGACTTTAGGTTCTACACCCGGTGCTTTTATCCAGAAACCTGTTTTATTTAAATCATTAAATTTAGCAGGTGTGATTGGCTCATCAAGCAGTTGAGACATTGCTTTGTTATGATTTTCTGAAATACCGTAATGGTCACCGTATAAAATAATTACAGAATCGTCATAAAGACCACGTTTTTTCAAGTCATTAATAAACTCTTCTACGGCTTGATCTAAATAATGTGCCGTTTGAATATAGCCATCCACGGTAGGGTTGCCCGTATTACCTGGTGGAATTGACGCATCATCTTTATTTAATGTAAATGGATAGTGGTTCGTCAACGTAATTAAATGTGAATAGAAAGGTTGTTTTTCTTTATCTAAATAATCCACTGATTCTTTGAAAAACTCTTTGTCTTTCAAACCTAGATTTTCAACATTTTCCGGTGACATATCGTAGTATGTTGCATCATAAAATTTATCAACGCCAAAGTGTCGATATACTTGGTCACGGTTCCAAAAAGTTTTATAGTCCCCGTGCATCACATTAGATGTGAACTTTTGTTTTTGATGCAATATAGCAGGTAATGATTGGAACGTATTATCTCCTTTTAGTGAAAAGGCAGAACCTTGTGGTAAACCGTAAAGACTGTTATCCATTGTAAATTCTGCGTCAGAAGTTTTACCTTGTCCTGTTTGGTGATAAAAGTTCGGATAATATCTAAAATCATTTTGACCTGACGATAATTTATTTAAGAATGGCGTTACTTCATGACCATTCACTTTTTTATTAATCAAAAACGTTTGGAAACTTTCCAAATGAATTTTGATAATGTTTTTGCCTTTGGCTTTACCATAATATTCCATATTGGGTGCTGTATGTTTTTGTTTCGTATAGTTTAAAACTTTCGTTAAATCATCTTCAGATGCTAACGCTTTTTGTTGATTATTTTGAATCGTTTTAACACCATCATAAACTGTAAAGTTATAAGGTCCTAAATATTTAACTAAATATTTGTGGTCAAATGTACGCGTCAGTAATTCAGGACGATCCGTTTCTGCGAAAGCTAAATTTAAAAAGAATAGTGCTACAGAAGCCGCCATCACGACAGGAATGAATTTCTTATGAAATACATTCAAGCTCAACCACTTTTGCTTGAAAATTAAAATAAACAAATAAGCAATAATATCTAAGAAGTAAACAAAATCATACCATTGGAATGACGCACCAACGGCACCACCCATTGAGTTCACATTACTTACTTGGTTTAATGTACTAAACGTTAAAAAGTCAGAAAAGAATCTGAAATACACAACGTTGGCATACAGTAAAAATGTAAGTAGAAATCCACCGATTAGCATGAACCAGAATGCTTTGCGCCCTTTAAAAAACAGAAAGACACTTAAAATTAGTGCAAGCAAACTATAGGGATTCATTAATAAGATAAAATTTTGAACCGGTCCTTTAACGCCAAGTGACAAGTCAACATAATAAGCAAAATACGTTTTTAGCGAAATTGTAAATACCATTAAAAGGAAAAACGTAAAAATCCCTATTTTCTTTCTATTATTTTCCATTCGTGTTCCCCCATATTTCTATCTCATATGGTGCATTTTGCACAGTTTAAAAATCGCAAATCTTTAATATATATTCAACAATTTAATATTCACATCATATTCATTAGTTCCACTTTATATTTGTAACATTATCGTAATATATGTAAGTTCATTATAACAATATATATGAATTAGTGTGATTTTTCAAGTGAAAACGGGTTTATACTCTTGAAATTGAACGAATTCATTTTCGTTCAAAAAGAGGAATATACTACGTTTATATGTTATTAATATTTCCTTAACATCTATTTGGAACAATACTTTTTCACTCGAATATCATTGATTATATAACATTCATTTTAAAATGTACTCGGACTACGGTTGTAGAGCAAGTCAATCACTCGCACTCTTTTTATTCTCATAACATCTAAACGTTGCGCCTCACTTATTTACAACTAGGCATCAATATGTAAATCAACATACATAGATCATATGTCTCACACTGTCCCACTCCCAACATCAAATGTTATCTAACTTACTTTAACATTTCACTTTGCATGCGGTATTCAATACCATGAAACAGTTGTTTCAACCATCGATGATACTTAACGAGATTTTGTTCGGCTTGTAATACGTCAATGAATTGAAATTTAATTTTCGATCCTTGGCGCTTTTGTGCGATTTTTGTGAGATGATATGTTGCGATTGTTCCAATTTGAGGATAGCTACCAAGCGTGTAGTGATCGTTTAACAACACAACAGGTGAACCATCTTTTTTTACTTGAATTGTGCCGCGTTTAACAGAACGGTGTGGCGGACACTCTTTATAATATGCTTTAATTGGATCTCCCTCTAGCACTACTCCCATACGATTGGCTTTGCTCGTCACTCGATATTCTCCGCTTGTAAATTGTTTTAATGTTTGCGCATCGAAATCTTCAGTCCCGTTATTTGGAATAACGTGAACGACATCCGATAGATAATTAAAAGAGAGCGCATATCCATCGACACCCCAATCAGTATGCCGTGTAACTTCAAGGTTTTCAAACAGTTTATGATGGCGTTCATTATAATCACGCTTCATTTGGATTTCATCGCCATCTTTTAACGTATGACCATGAAATCCACCTATTTGCGCAAGCACATCTGTTGAAGTCGATGCCAACCACTCGTCAACTTCATAACCTCCTGCAATAGCCATGTAGACACGCGCACCACGTTTAACATAATCGAATGTTAAGACGTCTCCTTTATTCATGAGATATAATGTATTGATTTTTACGGGTCTCTCTTGTGTATACGCTACCGCTTGAGCGCCAGATAACGCAATTAACGTCGGTTCCGTAAATCGAATTCGTGCCATTTGATTTGTCATTTCAAGTGTAGCTTCGTTTTTATCATTGCCTACTAAACGATTAGCTATTTCATGCGCAAGCACATCTAAAGCACCGCTTCGTATAATACCTAAATGTTCATACCCTACACGTCCAAAATCTTGAAAACTTGAAAATAAGCCACCCTCTTCAATGATGATTGTCATAATGTCTCGCCTCTTTCTTCGGCATCGTAAAATTTAACATGATCGCCAATAGATATTAATATCATATCTTCTCTATTTACATCAAAGAGCTTTACAGGCGTGTAGCCAATTACTAGCCAATCTTCATAAATATCTGTCGTTGTAATGCCGCATTTTTTGTTTTCTAAAACCACAGACCCTGCTGGGATAAACTGCTTTTCATCAGCAGTATGATTAACCGCTAGCGCTTCAGATAGACCTGAAAGATAAGGAAATCCTGGAGAAAAGCCCATCATTGACACAAAATACTCAGGCGCTGTATGGTGCTGAATGTATGTTTTACGATCCATTTGAAGCTCGTCTAAAATAGCATCAAAATGCGGACCATAGTCTCCACCATAATAAACGGGCACTTTAATACATTGACGTTTTTCTTCCCACGTTTCATGACTTAAATCTATTTTTTCAATTAATGATTTCATATATTGAAATGGCGACGAAATATTTAAATGCTTCATCATTTGACGCGCATCATACGAAATTAACATATCTGTTTCTGTTGGAACAATTTCTGTAATAAATGGATACTTTTGTTCGATTAAATAGTGACGTAATAGCAATAATCGTTCTGTTGCTTCGGGTGTAAGGGCACCTTTTAAAGAAACGACAATCGCTTGGTCGCCTTGGCTATAAACCTTCATGATTTTCTCCCCAATCATTATTTATAAAATAACTTTAAAATAAATGTTAGCCACTGTAAAATAGCTTTCACAAAATGATATATCAAAATACCTTGAATGAACAAAACGACACCAAAACATACATATGCAACAGCTACTTTGTTGCGTTTTAATAGACGTTGATTGATCCATTGCCCTAACCACAACACAATGATAATACACAATAAGTATAAAAGTATCATGTGGCTCATCCTTTACAATTCAATGAGTTTAACAGGTACCCAACCTCTTAAACTGTTTATCATCCATAGTTTACCACCTTGATTTAGAAATTGCTTTAAGGAACTTAATGTCAGTATACCTACTTCTATTTTTTGATTATCCAACAAATCTTGACGCATACAGCCACGTAAAAAATCATCTTCATACTTAGGCGTGATATATTGACCTTCGAATTCAACGACTACATTCCCAATGTCAAACTCTAAAATTTTCTCGTTAACATCATAAAGTAAAACTAATTGTGTAATGTGGGAATGATTTAAATAATCGCGTTCCGTTGTTTTATATATACGTTGCCAAATAGGCGTTGACGAATCCAACTTTTTTAAACTTGCTGACATCATTTGCGTTTTAGGTAATGGGGCATCGACATATTGCAACGTCCCGTCCTTACTTAGTAGGACTTTAATACGATGTGTCCCTTGGGTTAAAGTACTTTGAATGTTTTGAATACAATGTTTCCATGCCATATCATCAAACTTAAATCCTAATGCTTCGCTCGCTTGTTTTAAACGCTTGTAGTGATATGATTCTCGACTAATTTGACCTTCTTCTAATCGCATTGTTTCAAAAAGTTCCATCATTTTATCCCTCTAAAATTTTAGTTTTATCTTGAAATTCTATATATTCTTTATCTGCTTCGGAATCTATCGTAATACCTGCGCCCACACCATAAATCGCTTTATTATTAATATATTGCACGGTGCGTATCGGCACATTAAACATTGCACGTCCATCTGGCAAACAGAGTCCTAGCGCCCCGCAATAAATATGTCTTGGCGCATGTTCAAGCTCATCAATAATACGCATCGTATTCACTTTTGGTGCACCAGTAATCGAACCACACGGAAACAATGCACGCATCATATCATTTAACGTTACCCCCGTTCCAACTTCACCTGTCACCATAGACGTCATTTGAAAAACGGTCGGATAACTTTCAACATCAAACAGTCGGGGCGTCTGTATTGTGCCCGGTGTTGCAATACGTGTAATATCATTGCGTAATAAATCGACAATTATCACATTTTCAGCGCGATCTTTTTCAGAAGCTTGTAATGCTTGTTTATTATTTTCATCTGTAGCTAGATTCATGCCTCTTGGCATCGTCCCTTTCATCGGTTTACTTACAACCGTACGCTTTTGATCGTGAAATGGGCCTACTTGAAAAAATAACTCAGGTGAAATGGACGCAATTTGCAACTCCTCTGTATCCATCATAACGGTATAATGTCCGTTCGTTTGCTTTGTGAGTTGTTCGTACAATGATTGAATATCTGTTGAAACCGGTGCTTCAAGGCGTGTCGTATAGTTAACTTGATACGTCTCACCTTCAAGAATTTCATTTTGTATTTGTCGAATCTGTTGTTGAATTTGCTGTTTGGATTCTGTGAATTTAAAGTTTAACGGTGTGTGCGTAA
Organism: Staphylococcus ratti; assembly: GCF_020883535.1. NCBI lineage: Bacteria > Bacillati > Bacillota > Bacilli > Caryophanales > Staphylococcaceae > Staphylococcus > Staphylococcus ratti. The sequence continues at coordinate 1,946,502 of NZ_CP086654.1, forward strand.
CATCTTTTTGAGTAACATGTTGCTCTTCTTCAGGACGCTCAAAAACATAACATGCTGCATAAATACCATTGTCAGGCTCTTTCACATGAAAGCTTTGATGATAGTATTTCGCTGCTTCATATGGTAAATAAACGGCAACATAATATCCTTGTTTTTGATATTTTTCAGCTTTTGTCAATACATTACCAACTTCTTCACAAGTCGTCGCGATATATTGTGCGATAGGATTTTGAAAAGTAAATTTTAATCTTTCGGTTTGATATGTATCTAAATAATATTGAAAATCAAATGCGACAACCACGAACGTCACTCACCTTACTTAAGAAATTTTTGATTTGTGCTAAACCATACTCAGATAGGATGGATTCAGGATGATATTGTACGCCATAGATCGGAAGCGCCGTATGTTTCACGCCCATAATAATCTCTTCCTCATTTTGTGCCGTTACTACTAATGGTAAGGCGACGGTTTTAGCATCCACCATTAAGGAATGATAACGCATGACTTTAAAAGTAGAAGGCAGTCCTTCATATAAATCTAATCCATTATGGTTCAGTGTTGTCGTATGACCATGCACTGGCCACGGCGCTTTAATAATCTCTCCCCCATAATACGCATTGATAAGTTGGAAGCCTAAACAGACACCTAGTATGGGACACATTGTTTCAAAACGGCGCAATACTTCAAATAATATTGGATAATCCTTTGGTGTTCCAGGTCCTGGAGAAATCACTATAGCACGAGGATTCATCTGTTCTAGTTCAGAAATTGCTACATCGTTAATATCTATTACTTCTATATGTTGTTCTGTTGCCTGATGCAACAAATCTACAACGTTATATGTAAACGAATCTTTATTATCTATCATTATTATCATCTTAATTCGCCTCATTCATTTAATAATAAATCTATTATCACAGATGTAGATAGGATTGACAAAGAGATAATCCCATTTTTACATCTTGATTTCTTACTTCAAATGTATTAAAGTATGGAACGTAACTAAAGACAGAGGTTCCTAGCACTTAACCCTCTATAAAAAACTAGACACCTATAGTGATGATGTATGGTTTGTCACGTCAATTGGTCTAGTCCTGTCTGTCTTAAGTGAAGACAGGCTTTTTTTATGGACATAGGGCTGAACACATCCCCTTATCTACTGTGTTGATCTTAAGAGATGCGATGATGTTTAAATTAAAAATGGTTATGCTAATCAGTTTTAATTTAGACGACCTTGCGTCATCGGATAACGAAATCCAATGATTTCAATCGTCTATTCAACTCATTAAGAATAATTGATTAGGAGCTTCTATTATAAAAAGGAGCGGTTTTTTATGTCAGACGTGCTTCAAAACGAAAAAGCACTTGTCGTTTTCAGTGGAGGTCAAGATAGTACGACTTGCCTCTTTTATGCTAAAGCACATTTTAAGGAAGTTGAACTTGTGACATTTGAATATGGACAACGTCACGCACAAGAAATTGAAGTTGCTAAGCACATCGCACAAGAACAAGGCCTCAAACATCACGTATTAGATATGTCTCTATTAAGTCAGCTCTCACCAAACGCCCTCACATCACATGATATGCCTATCGATGCTTCAGATGATATCCCTAATACATTTGTCCCTGCACGCAACTTATTATTTTTATCTTTCGCCGGTGCACTTGCATATCAAATCAATGCGAAACATATCATTACTGGCGTTTGTGAAACCGATTTTTCTGGCTATCCAGATTGCAGAGATGCTTTTATCAAATCAATGAACGTCACAATGAGCCTCGCTATGGATCGAGATTTTGTAATTCATACACCGCTCATGTGGCTCAATAAAAAAGAAACTTGGGCACTTAGTGATTCGCTTGGCGCTTTAGAATATGTCCGAACAAAAACATTAACATGTTATAACGGGGTTGTGGCAGAAGGTTGTGGTGAATGCCCCGCTTGCCATCTTAGACAACAAGGTTTAAACGCTTATTTAAATGAGAAAGGAGCTATGAAGTCATGATGCATCAAATGTATCCTCAGGTTGCACATAACTACACATATGAGCTTAATAAAGATTTTAACTTTTCAGCTGCTCATGCCATTCCAGATGCACGCGCAGGAAAATGTCAACGTATCCATGGTCATACGTATTTTGTAAACCTCACGATTGCTGGTGATATTTTAGACGATTTAGGATTTCTCGTTAACTTTAGCACACTTAAACAATTAGTCCACGATCAATTTGATCATTATTTATTAAATGACTTAACACATTTCAAAGGCAAGTCTCCTTCAACTGAAGTTGTCGCACACACAATATATGAAATGATTGAAGCACATTTAGCAACATTACCTCATGCTCCAGTATGTGTTCAAGTCTTTTTAAGAGAAACACCATCAAGTTATGTCGTATACCGCCCTCGTAAAAAGGAGCAATCTCATGGTTAAAATTCCTGTATTAGAGATTTTTGGCCCTACGATACAAGGCGAAGGCCGAGTTATTGGCCGTAAAACCATGTTCGTACGTACAGCAGGATGTGATTTTCGTTGTAGTTGGTGCGATTCCAAATTCACTTGGGACGGTAGCGCTAAAGATGACATTCGACTGATGACGCCAGAAGCGATTTATGATGAACTTAAAGCTATAGGCGGCGATCAGTTTAATCATGTCACGATTTCAGGAGGAAACCCTGCCTTAATTAAGGGAATTCAAGCGCTCATTGATTTGTTTAAAACCTACAATATTCAAACAGCACTTGAAACCCAAGGCAGCAAATTCCAACCTTGGATGCGCCAAATTGATGATTTAACATTATCTCCTAAACCCCCAAGTTCGGGCATGCAGCAAAACTTAGAAATTTTGGATACTGTTATTGATCAATGTGTCTCAACAACATTGAATCTTAAAGTTGTGATTTTTAATGATGACGACTACCACTTTGCTCAGACGATTCATCATCGCTATCCGCACCTTCCATTTTATTTACAAGTAGGTAACCCTTATTTAGAAGACGATGTGGTTCATCATACAGACAAATTGTTAGTGCGCTATGAACAACTCATCGATCGTGTAATGTCAGATGCTACAATGAATAACGTCTTCGTCCTTCCTCAACTTCATACGTTATTATGGAGCAATAAAAAAGGTGTTTAATTTATAAATAAACAAATTAATAGAAAAGGGCCGTTTCACATGCTATCTTGACATCTTATTGTTATAATGAAAAAACGAACTAAAAAGATAGGAGAGTACAATGGTCCTTTTTGTTTTATTGAATATTGTAATCGTCTTAATGATATTAGCGTTCGATTTACATAAAAACCAGTATCAATCTTTTAGATTTAGCAGTGTATTATTAGCGATTGCAATCAATAGTTTCCTCAACCAAATCATATTGAATAAAGTTACTTTTATTTCTTTGGCGGCAATGTTGATGTATATTGTATGGACCATTTTACATTTTTACTTAGACCGTCACGACTTACCATTTAGAGTACGACAACAAAAATTTTTAATGGCTTTGTTTGCAACCATGGTCAGTGTTGCTTTAGTGATTACATATCAAACAGGTGATCAATCCTATTATATGTCCGTCCCTTTCGCTGCACCTACTATTTTTATTTTGGGTGGCATTTTATTTTTTTCTAGTACGTTTCAGTCACCACGCTACCAAGCTTTTTACCAAAAAATTAAAGTCCGGAATCCACGATGGACAGGCACACTATTTATCATACTTGGCATCGTTACACTTTCAGCTTTAACACCTTTATGGTATGTCGTGCTACTTATCCATTTCGGGTTCTTCTTAATTATCAACTTAGAAAAGTTATACAAAATTTAACATTTGATGATTAAACCTCTCACAATCGTGGTATATGTATCAAGACAATAATTTAGATATAGAGGAGGTTTTATAAATGGGCTTTATTTTAATGTTAATTATCGGTGGACTTATCGGTTGGGCTGCAGGTGCAATCCTTGGTAAAGATATCCCAGGCGGTATTATTGGTAACATTATCGCTGGTCTTCTCGGCTCAGCATTAGGTACGGCATTACTTGGTCATTGGGGTCCATCTTTAGGTGGCGTTTACATCTTACCAGCTTTAATTGGTTCAATTATTCTTATCGCGTTAGTATCATTAATTTTAGGTGCTTTACGTGGTAAAAAAAGATAATCAATAAATACGTAAAGAGGCAGGAACCATGTTCCCGCCTCTTTTTTTAGAGATATTGGATTAATTTTTGATAAATAATCAAAAGCTATATACGCCTATAAAGACGAATAGCTTTTTCTTTATGCTTGTTTTTTGAGTTCTACAGGCGGCTGAACATTGGACGCTTGAACAATGTATTTCGGTCTTTGCTTAACTTCATAATATATTCTACCAATGTATTCTCCAATAACCCCAATGGATATTAGTTGAATTCCACCAATAAATAATACGGCTGCAATACTCGTAAAATAGCCTGGCACAGATACACCGTGTACAAAAGTATCCACTAATAAGTAAGCAATATACAACATGCTCACTACAAAAATCGCTAAACCTAAGTAAATCATCATACGTAATGGTTTATTATTAAATGAAATGAGACCATCAATCGCATAGTTCAATAAGCTACCAAATGACCATTTTGATACTCCGGCTTCTCTTTCGACATTTTTATAACTAATCACTTTCGTATTATAGCCAATCCAAGCAAATAAGCCTTTTGAAAAACGATTATATTCACTAAGGCTAACGAGTGATTGCACGGCGCGTTGACTTAATAATCTGAAATCACCAACACCATCTTCTAAACGGATATCTTCGACAAAGTAGTTAATTGTTTTGTAGTAAAAGCGCGTCATCCATTTACGCGGTGCATTCTCACCATCACGATTACGTTTGGCAATCACTTGATCATAACCTTCTCGATACACCTCTACCATTTGAGGAATCAACTCAGGTGGGTGTTGTAAATCTGCATCAATCATAACTACTGCGTCGCAATCTGTACTATGTTCAAACCCTGCAATCATCGCAGACTCTTTCCCAAAATTACGACTAAACGACAAATATTTTACTGTTGGTATCGTTTCTGCAGCATTTTGTAAAATCTCAATAGTATTGTCTTTGCTACCATCATCCACAAATAATAAATCGTATTCAAAAGATTTTTGTTGGGATGCTTCGTCTAATATTGATGTTAACTTCGAAATGGTTTGTTGAATGATTTCCGTCTCGTTATAACAAGGCACGATGACTCTTAACTTCATTATTGTGCACCTACTTATCTCACTGTATTTTTCTAAAGTGGCTTAAAAATGTAATTCTCATGGATTCAAAGCCATCAAAACATATGAATTCACATGATTGCTTTACAATCGATTTAAACTCTAACCCTAACTATATCAAGATTAAGGTTCATTCGCCTACAAAAAAGCAAAAAATATATCAAATTTGTTGAAAATACCATTCAACTTCATTCTATTTTCATTTATGGTCGTAAGGCTACATATAGAATAAAAGCGGACGATTACTTATTATGTCTATAACAATAAGGAAGATTTGTCCGCTTTTTGGTTTTATTATTTGTCTTGCATATTTTCTTGAACGTTTTCGTCTTCACTATTACCTAAACGAGGACGTGCTTCGTTGTATTCGTAACGCAATAATACGTTGATGATTTGATGGTTCTCAATTTCAGATATGACCCAACGATCATATTTAGTATCAATGTAATCATCTTGTTCTAGTTCGGTATTTTGTGATTGTAACCAACCACCAATGGTATCAATATCTTCAGAATCTTCAAATTGAATTTGGTACATTTCTTCAAGATCACGCAGTAACACACGACCGTTAATTTGATACGTACTTTCGTCCAATTTAATGACGTCGTTGACTTCATCATCATCAAATTCATCTCGAATCTCTCCGACGATTTCTTCTAAAATATCTTCCATTGTTAAAATCCCGGCTGTACCGCCATATTCATCAATAATTAAACTAATGTGTACATGTTCTCGCTGCATTCGGATAAGTGCATCACTAATACGTGTCGTTTCCGATATCATCGGCAATTCATGAATGTAGTTACTAATTTTAATCGGTGTCCCCGATGCATATTCCGTTAAAAATTCTTTCACATTGATAAAACCTTTAATATGATCTTTATCCCCATTTTCAGTAATTGGATAACGTGTAAATTGGTGTTCTTTAATTGTCTCTAACAATTCATCAACATTAAAAGGTTCATTTAATGTAATCATTTGTGTTCTTGGCACCATAATATCTTTAGCATGTCGCTCATCAAAAGAAAAAATGTTTTGCATATATGCCAATTCCGTTTGGTTAATTTCGCCACCATGATAACTGTTGTTCATAATGATTTTCAGTTCTTCTTCAGACATCGCTTCATTACCGGCGTTAGGATCTGCACCAAATAAACGAATAATCATTTGCGCTGAACCATTCATTACCCAAATGAGCGGTTTCATAATTAAACCGAACACGTATAATGGACGTGCATAAAGCAAAGCAACTTTTTCAGTATATTGAATGGCTAAAGTTTTCGGTGCCAATTCACCTATTACAACGTGTATATACGTCACAATAATAAATGCTGTCACAATTGAAATCGTGGTAACTAACGCATTAGGTAAATGTAATAATTCCACAACAGGATGTAAAATACGCGCAAATAACGGTTCACCTAACCACCCTAATCCGAGAGAGGTCACAGTAATCCCCAATTGACAGGCAGATAGGTAATAATCCAGATTGGAAATCATGCGCTTTACTACTCTCGCGTTGCCATTGCCTTCCGCAATCAATTGTTCGATACGTGAAGCGCGCACCTTTACTAGCGCAAACTCCGAACCAACAAAAACTGTTGTTAATGCAATTAATGCTGCAAATATTGTTAAATATAATATGGTCGTACTATCCAATTAGTTCCCTTATAGAAAGGGATTCACCTCCGTTTTTTTGCATCGCTCAAGTAAAGGCGATGACATCAATAATTTAATACATGATAATTTAAAGTTTCTTGATGTTAAATCCTTCCCATTGAGCTCCCTCCAGACGCAAAAATATTAATTCTATCATAGCATAATTTTAGGTGAAATAATACTATTAATACATGCTTCTGCTCATTTCAACTTGATAGCCTGCCTCACTGATTGCTTTATAAATATACCTTTAACCACATATACTTCCCAACTATTGCACGCTTTGTTAATTAAGATAAAAGGGAGTGAGACAGAAATCTATTTGATTTCGTCGTCTCACCCCCAAAATGAACGTTCACACTATAACAACCACTGAGACTTTTACGTAAGATCTGACATTGTTATTTTTTCAGTATTCTTTTTTAATATTCCGTAAAGGATAGCACTGATACATCCCCCAATTAAAATGGCAATAATAGTATATAGCGCGTGGCTCAAATCTGTTCCGAAAATCACGAAGATACCGCCATGAGGTGCTTGAATATTTGAACCGAATAATAGCGCTAAACCACCTGCAACACCTGAACCTACCATCATTGAAGGAATGACACGAATCGGGTCAGCTGCTGCAAACGGAATGGCACCTTCTGTAATAAATGAGGCCCCCATTACGATATTCGGGATAATTGCCCCACGTTGCGCTTTTGAGAATTTTTTCTTAAAGAAAATCATCGCTAGTGCAATGGCAATAGGTGGAACCATACCGCCCACCATTGCAGCTGTAATCGGTGCCGCATTACCTGCTGTTAAAGCAGCTGTACTAAATACATAAGCCGCTTTGTTAAATGGGCCTCCCATATCAATCGCCATCATTGCACCAATCACAATACCTAAAATGACCACATTCGAACCTGAAAGTCCATTCAAGCCATTTTGTAATGCTCCATTTAACCATGAAGCAGGTGTGTTGAAAACGTAAACCATCAATAAACCGGTAATTAAAACTGAGCCTATTGGATAAATAAGTGTTGGTTTTAATCCTTCTAACATTTGCGGGAAATTTTTAGTTAACTTTTTAATACCTTGTGTAATGTAGCCTGCTAAGAAACCAGCAATAATTCCTCCGATAAAGCCTGAATGTCCACTCATCGCTAACATCCCACCAACTAAACCAGCCGCAAATCCAGGTTTGTCAGCGATACTACGTGCAATAAATCCCGCTAAAATCGGAACGATAAGTGCGAAAGCACTTTTATTACCAATCTGCCATAATGTTGCTGCAAAAGCGTTGTAATCTGAACTTTTTGGGTCATAAGCTTCTGGACCAATCATAAATACAATCGCCATTAAAATACCACCAGCAATGACGAGGGGTAACATATTAGAAACACCATTCATTAAATGTTTATAAATCGTTTTACCGATACCCATTTTTTCTTCTTGTGTCAAAGTTTGACCACTACCTTGTGATGTAAAAGGTTTTCTAGAGGTGTCGAGTGCGCTCTTAATTAATGCTTCTGGTCGTTTAATACCATCAGCTACAGGGACTTGTACTACATTTTTTCCGTTAAAGCGATCTGTTTCAACATGTACATCAGCAGCTACAATGATTCCTGTTGCATGTGCAATATCTTCGTCTGTTAATCGATTTTTGACACCGCCCGCACCATTTGTCTCTACTTTCATTTTAATGCCTATTGCGTCTGCTTGCTTTTTAAGTGCATCTCGAGCCATAAATGTATGTGCGATACCTGTAGGACAAGCTGTAACTGCAAGTACATAAGGCTCATTGTCATGATCAGGCACTGTCGTTGCGACTTCTTCCGTTGCTTCGTCTGTCGCTTCATCGTCTGCTTGATTGATAATGGCAAGTACTTCCTCTGGAGAAGCTGCTTTTAACAATTGGGCACGAACTGCTTCATCCATTAAAATACCAGATAATTTTGCTAAAGCATCTAAGTGTGTTTGTGCGCCTGTTTCAGGTGCTGCAATCATAAAAAACAGATGTGCAGGTTGCATATCTAAACTGTCATAATCAATCCCTGCTTGTGATTTACCAAAAGCGATTGCAGGGGCGGCTACAGCGGCTACTTTAGCATGTGGAATCGCAATCCCTTCACCAATACCCGTAGAACTTTGACGCTCCCGATTGTTTATACCTTCAATAAATCCGGCTAAATCATTCAATTTTCCTGCTTGGTTCAACTGATGGGCTAGTGCTTCGATTGCACCATTTTTATCCGTTGCATCCAATTCCATAGCGATTGTTTCTTTAGTGAGTAACTCTGTGATTCTCATGTTACCCCTCCTTATTTATCGGTGTCACTGACACGTTTGATTGTAAAGATTGAATGGTTTGTCGTTCTGCTAAGTCGTCATTAAATGCTGTGGCTGATCCAGAGGCAATTGCAAGTTTAAGCCGTGCTTCAATCGGTAATTGCTCTACTAAACTCGCCAACATTCCAGCAACGGTACTGTCTCCAGCCCCCACCGTATTTACAACACGACCTTTTGGCGCATTGACTTTGAACGCTTGCGTGTCATCTACGTAAATCGCACCTGCTCCACCTAGAGATACGAGCACTGCTTGAGCACCACGTTCTATCAATTTTGTGGCATACGCCACTACATCTTGATCACTATCGATTTGTACATCAAACATTTCTTCTAATTCATGTTGATTCGGTTTCACAAATAAAGGTCGATACGGCAAAATACCTTCCATTAACCCTTTTTCAGCATCTACAACAAGCTGTGCTCCAGTTTTACGAACGATTTCAGCAATATCTACATACGTAGATTGAGGCAGGCTCGTTGGGACGCTCCCAGCAAGCACAACGATATCTTCTGAAGTCGTTTGTTCAATACGTTGCAATAAAGATTGGAGTTGCGCCTCAGAAATTGTAGGGCCTGACGCATTAATTTCCGTTTCTTCATGGCTTTTTAGTTTGATATTAATACGTGTATCTTCATCTACTGCTATAAAATCTGTTTGTATTCCAGCACTTTCTAATTGATGTTCAATAAAGCGACCTGGAAACCCACCTGTGAATCCTAACGCAACAGAAGATACACCTAATGTGTTCAATACTCTCGATACATTGATACCTTTTCCACCTGCAAATTTTGCAGTAGCAGTAGAACGATTTAATGCCCCTGTTCGATAATCTTCGAGAAAAACAACGTAATCAATAGAGGGGTTTAACGTCACAGTATATATCATTATTATCCTCCTAAAAATTCATAATGTGCTTTGAATAGATTGAAATCAATAGTACTAAACGCTTTTTTTGATGTAATAAGAATAGGCGTTTCATTAGTATGAAGGCGCGCAAAATAACTTTGATGAAATTTAGAGGCATCTGCTAATATATACGTTTGTAAACCTTGATGCATCGCGCTCTCTTTCATAAAAGCTTCTTGTTCATCTGGCGTCGTCAACCCGGCTTCACAGTCTATACCATTAATCCCTAAAAACACTTTATTGAATGAGTAATGCTTCAAACTATCCGCAGCTCTGGAACCAATCACTGCCAATGTCGTTGTCTTAATCGAGCCACCTATGACTATCGTACGTATACTACGCTTAATCAGTGCATCAACATGAGGCAATCCATTTGTAACAGCCGTTACGTTTTGCGCTTTAATATGTGCAATCATCTCTAGCGTTGTTGAACCAGCATCGATATAAATACAATCGCCGTCTTTAACTAATTGGGCTGCTTGTTGTGCAATTTGAATTTTTTCATCCATATGTTGTGTGCGCTTCGCCTCTAATGCCAATTCGCTTTGATTTTGAGTTAATTTGGCACCACCATGCACACGTATTAATAACCCTTCCTCTTGAAGTTTAGTTAAATCTCTGCGAATTGTGGACGCACTACATCCCGTATGTTTCATTAAATTTTGCAAAGATAGAAAATGATGTTGCGATAATGCAGCGATAATCATTCCATGCCTTTTCTCTGTCAACATTCAACCACCTCTTTTCTCTTACATTATAATGAATGCGTTTACAAAATTCAATCATGTTCTTTCAAAACCATTCAAAAACAGTCATCAAAAGACATAATTATGCCATATTTTCTTACTAAACGCTCACAAACCACCAAAAAAACATCTCATTACATGGTCATTTTCAAAATAGAAGACAAATAAAAACACACTTCAAAGCAACCCTCTTTTTAATGGTTACTTCGAAGTGCGTGCACGTATTGTTTGAAGTTTTGATGCTTATCTATTCTGCGGTTATCGTAACCGTCGCCCGATGCGCATGAGCAACGGTTGCTAACGCATCAGGATTAACACCCATTTGTATGCCCCGCTGCCCTGCACTTACAAAAATACAATCATATGCAAACATAGCGTTATCAAATACGGTGGGCAATTCTGCTTTCATCCCTATCGGCGAACAGCCGCCTCGCACATACCCAGTCACACGTTTTAAATCATCTAGTGGCATTAATTGTAATTTCTTTTGTCGTACCGCTTGTGCCGCTTTTTTCATATCTAAATGTGCAGATACAGGAATTACAAACACAAAATGCTCATGCTGCTTATTTTCAAGAACGAGCGTTTTGTACACAAATTCCGATGGGACATCTATTTTCTTTGCCACCTCTTCACCATCGACATGCATTTCTGAGACTTCAAATGTGCGAATATCATATCGCACTTTCTCCCGATCTAAACGTCGCATTGCATTCGTCTTTTTTGTCATTAAATTCACTCCAGACCAGTTGTAAACATTTTCTCTACGATATTTTTATCAGAGTTTGGCCGATCTAACGTCATAAAAGTTTGTATCATTGCTTCGTGATTGACATGTTCATTTTCCAATAGATATGTTGCAATCTGTTTAACATCCGCAGACAATTGTACGACAGAGCTGATTTCATCCAAGTCAAAATAAAATCCGACAGTTTGATGATAATCGACCGTATCTTCATCAAGTACAATCATTGGCCGATTCAAATGTGCATAATCGAACAACGCCGAAGAATAATCCGTAATTAATGCATCAGCCATTAAATAGAGTTCTTGAATATCTACCCATTCATTCATAAAGCAATGAATACGTGGATCAAGATGGCGATACGTCTCATAGAGATGGCCTTCATTAGGGTGCAATTTTACGATAACTTCGTAATGTTGAGGCAAAGTGTTAATGAGCTCTACTAAATCAAGCTCTGAAACTTTCTGACGTTTGCTTTTACGCCAAGTAGGACAAAATAAAATATAACGTGTCTTCGCATCTTGAACTTCTAAATATTTATCTTGCACTGCCATACGTTGCGTTAAATCAGCTTTATCTCTCATAAGGATGCTATTACGCGGCGCACCTTCTTGCCATATGTGTAAAGACGGGTGCTGTTTTAAATTGAACGCACTGGCCACAAGTGTTTCGTAGCGCTTAGAGCATGATAAAAGCACATCCCATTTCATCATACGCGGTGTAAAGGCTTCGCTTTGTTGTTTTCGTTCAACGCCATCTTTTAAATCATTAACCATACGTTTTAAAGGGACACCATGCCAAGTTTGAATTACTTTTTGTTGCGGATGTTTTAACAACCGGTCCCATAAGTTGCCGTTGATTACTACAAACTTAGATTGTTCGAAAGCTTTCGTATAGTCACGTGAACCGAAACGAATAGGTTGTAATCCCCATCTCCGAATCTCTATATCTACAAATTCATTTATCGAGCTCACAAATATATGTTTATTAGGAAACTGGCGCTGTATTTCAAGCGCGATAGCTTTAGGATCTCCAGAAAAGTTTTTGCCGTGAAATGATTCTATAAAAATATGATCAATGGACGGCTGTCTTTGCTGTTGTTTGCGTTGCTTAACCTTTTTTTCAATAGCAAATAGCCCTCGTCTTGAATATTGATAAAGACGCGATTTTTTATTAAATACCCGCTGAACTCGGTTAGGAAGATGATTAACAGCTTTTTTTAACGTATGCTTCATAACATAACGACTATAATAAAAAGGTATCGACGCTGTTTTATTGGCTATATCGCGAGTGTTCACCGCATGTTTATGAGCCAATGCGGCTAACTGTTCGAGCAAAGTTCCACTATAATTTTCATACTGAAATTGTTGATGAAAATACTGAAAATCATCTTTACGCATTTGTAAGGTGTACGTGCTATTAATGACATCCATCACTACTTCATAATCATGAGAAAGTTGCTTATTCAAAAATTTTACAGCATGAAATGGCGCATAAATATGCTTAAGTACATTATCCTTCCCAGGAAAAATACATGCTTGGTTGCCATCTCCAATCGCTTCAAGTATAGAATATCCCAATGTTTCATATGGAGACGTTGACAGATAAATTGCATTTTGAGGAGGTTCCTCATTAAGATGCACGTGACTTTCAAGACGATAGTAACGTATTAATCGTTCATACATTTCTAACGAAGGGCCGTACCCTTGTAAATATAAATGAACTTCTTTTTCCCCTTTAGTATGGACAATAAAATGCATTAACTTTAATGCATAGGAAATATCTTTAATTGCATCTTCAAAACGTGCTTTAATGATTAAATTATGAGTTTGAGGCTTCGGTTGCGGTTGGTACACAATGTGATCTGTATTAACGTACATTGGAAAAACGTATGGAAAATCGTATTGTGCTTTAAAGCGCGTTGCAATTTCTGGCGTACTTACACGAATTGCATCTATAGCATCCAACGCGAGATCACTTGATGTATTTAAATAAGCGAGCGGTCCATGAATTTCACCTAATATTTGAATGTGTGGTGCGCGTCGCTTCACATCACGTGCAAAAGCGAAAAAGTCTTCTCTTGTTAAAATTAACACATCACAATCTAGTAAAGATTGCGTGCGTCTGAAACTTTCAAAATGGATCTCTTCCACTTGACGCCCCGCACTTAATTTTAAATTCTGAACATGACGATTACGAAATGGTAAATAGTTGATATACGTGACCGTATGCCCTGCTTCTCGTAAAGTGTGGAGTAAATTGAGGTTACTTCGTGTCGTACCTCCTTTTTGAAATAAATTAAATCCTAAAATTTTAATATGCATAATCGATTACTCCTAAAAAAAGAATTTATTGTAGTATATCACGATTTATTAATATTTCAGTGAGGATGGGACATTACGTTTTTTACCTTTTAATACCATAAGTTTTTTGCTATGGAGAGACAACGAAATCCAATCGATTGTTGTCTCTCCTCAAAAGACTCTACTCAAATTATCCTTTTATAAAACGGCCTCGCAATTGCTTTTCAATCAAAATAACGAAACACCCTACGCCCATAAATGCGATAGACATGATTAGTGGAAATTCGATGTTCACATCATAAAGTCCTCCTGCAAATAATGGACCTACGAAATTTCCCATACTTGTAAATGTGGAGTTGATGCCTCCCGCAAAACCTTGTCTATTTCCTGCAATATTGGAAAAATAATTTGTCAATGCAGGGCGAATTAAATCAAAACCAATAAATACGATAAAACAAATGAACATAACGTACCAATATGAATGCGCAAAAATGAGTAGCCCCAATACGATTGCAGAATAAATGAGCGAATAAGTGATAAATGTTAATTCACTAAAATGGCGAATTAATTTATCAAAGAAGAAAATTTGAAATATTGCTCCAAATACCCCTCCGCCAGTAATCGCAATTGAAATGTCTGCAGGTTGGAAATTCATTTTATCCGCCGTATAAAGTGGGAATAATGTTTCAAACGCTGATAATCCAAGGGCTAAAATTAATGTAAGTATCGCTGGTGTGATAAACATTTTTAAATTTACGCCGTTCAAATTTTGGCCTTCTACATGTGTAAAGCCATGTGCTGTTTTCTGTTTTGGTGAGTGAATTAACACTACTGTACCTAAAAATGCAAATATTCCTAGAACCCCTGCAAATATAAATGGTGTTCGATGTGAAATTTCAGCTAAAAAGCCACCTATCCCTGGTCCTAAAATAAAGCCAGCCGAAATAATGGCAGACATATAACCAAAATTTCTCGCTTTATCTTTTGCTGGGGAAATATCTGCAATAAGTCCTGTAACCCCTGGCATAACCATACCTGCACTAAAGCCTCCAAGCACACGAGAAATGATAAGTGTTGGAAATGTATGACCGACCGCAAAAAGAAATTCAGATACACTGAAAAGTACGAGCCCAATACAAATGATTAACTTTTTCCCCAATTTGTCAGCTAACGTACCTCCAAATGGAGAAATTACCATTTGAGCTAAGGCAAAAACAGCAACTAAAACACCTAAATCTGCCCCAGTTAACCCAAGATCTTTTAAATAAATGGGTAGCACTGGAATGACCAGACCAATTCCTAAAAAGATTAAAAATATATTCATATATAAAACAACAAGTTGTTTTGTCATAAGCTCAAATAACCTCCTGCAATAAAAATAGTCTTTACATTATATAACAGGCAACACAAATACAAAAAGGGTTTTGAGTTGAATTCTATGATGAATTTACGTAGTGTATTTGACGGAGAAAGTTTCATATGAAAATAATGATTCAATGTATATAATTGATTCAATTTTACCATAAACTCTAATATTTAATTTCAAAGGAGGTTTCGCATGCAGGCGCGCTGTATCGCTCGATTGCTATATCTTACTTTATTGATAATAACCATAATAGCTCCAAACTATTTTAAGTTTCTTTTATTAAATATGACGCTGGCATACATTCCTTTAGAACTTGCTTACCTATTGAAATTGTTCATACCTAAACGACTTTTTGAATGGCCACTCTTTATCGTCTACCTTGCTATTTTTATATTAATGCTTCCAAACACATTTTATATGGTAACAGATCTCATTCATTTAAATCAGTTTTCATTTAGCTTTTTATCAGGGCTTGTATTAATAGAATGGCTACATTTCAGCTTGCTCATTTTAGGTGTCTTATTCGCACTTTACTGCTTTATATTAATTTCATTAGAGCTTTTTCACTTACCCTTCCCGCTAGGTATACGCTATTTCATTTTAATTGGAATGACGCTCTTAAACGGTTTAGGTATTTATGTAGGACGTTTTTTACGTTTTCATAGCGTGCATGTCATTAATAATCCTTTTTCAGTCATCTTATCTACATTAAAGTCTATTGATGGGCCAGCTATAGCATTTATTTTGTTAATGGCTACGATTCAAAGTGTGTTATTGCTTTGTTTGAAAGGAGTTAGAGCACGACCATGATATTACTCATTCTACTCATTATTATTTCTCAATGCATTATGGCTGTCCTACTGTATCAACTCCAGTGGACATTACCATGGTCTATTGCCCTATTCTTCTTACCTTTTGGAATCGGTTTATTTTTAATACAATTGTTGTATTATGAACGTCGCTTCCCAGATTGGCGCGTATCTTTCTCAACAAAATTACGCCTGAAATATATGTATATTCTCACTTTCTTTGAATTTGTCTTTTTGTATTTACTTTTATTTGTGGTTAAATAGAGATATTACATCCTAGGAGGCAAAGTATGAAGGCACGTCAAATGCAACATCCCACGTGGAGAGACTTGTGGGCCTTTTTGATTTATTTTGTTTTTTCACAAGTCCTTCTCACTGCGCTAACCTTTTTCTTCCCAGCGTTCCATCACTCTAAAGCCATGCAACCAATGGCTTTTCTTTTGGTTAGTGCGCTTACTTCATTATGCGTGATTGGTTTTCTCGCGTGGTCTCATCGACATCAATTAAAATCCAAAATCGTTCATCAATTGAAAACATTGAAAGGTTATGCACGCGCCATTCTCCTTTCCTATGTCATATATATCATTATAAACGCCTTTGTTGTTCGTGCTTTAAATTATTTGCCAAAAACTTGGCAGTTTAATAACACGGCAAATCAAAAAGCGTTATTAATGTTATTTCAAGATAAAAGTTGGTTGCCGTTAGTATTTATTGTCTTAGTTGTGCTGACGCCGATTACTGAAGAATTACTCTTTAGACATATCCTTATCGGAGAACTTGGCAAAAAATTTGGGTTCATCACAATGGGAAGCCTCTCCGTCTTGATTTTTACATTGCTTCACGTCCAAACTGCTGCAACTCCTTTTGAAGCAATTCCTTATTTAATGATGGCATTACTATTTGTTTTTATGTATATTTACACGCGTTGCAACATAGTTGTTTCTATCGTCTTACATATGATTGTTAATGGCATCTCGTTTTTATCCATCATCCTACAAAATGTTTCATAATACGCAAAACTAGAGTAAAGTTAGAAATTTGGCTGTCCTAACCGTTTACTCTAGTTTTGATCATTTCTGAAGCTATGTTAACCTTTTAAAGTCGACTTTAATTCACGCACTGCCTCCGCAGAATGTTTAAATTGTTGTTGCTCTTCTTCTGTTAAATCTAATTCTATTATTTTTTCGACGCCGCGAGACCCTAACAATGTAGGGACACCAATATATAAATCCTCTAAGTCGTATGGGCCATCACAATAAGCAATACTTGGTAAGACACGTTTTTTATCTAAAATAATGGCTTCGACCATTTCATAAACTGCTGCAGAAGGTGCATAATAAGCCGAGCCGTCTCCAAGCAGTTTGACGATTTCCGCACCACCATTTTGCGTACGTTTAACGATTTCTTGAATTTTTTCTTGAGGCAATAATTCATTTAAAGGAATGCCATTCACTTGGCTATGACGAATTAAAGGCACCATAGTATCTCCGTGACCGCCTAAAACTAAGCCATGCACATCGTTAACCGCGATACCTAAAGCTTCTGCTACAAATGTATTAAAGCGCGCTGAATCAAGAATGCCAGATTGCCCCATCACACGTTCACTTGAAAAACCTGATTTTTTATAAACTGTATACGTCATTGCATCGACCGGATTAGTTAAAACAATAATCTTACACTCCGGTGAATACTGGACAATTTGTTCCGTAACTTCAATCATCACTTGTTCGTTTGTCTGAATTAATTCGTCACGTGTCATTCCCGGTAATCGAGGAACGCCAGCTGTAATCACTACTACATCAGAGCCCGCTGTATCTCTGTAATCCACTGTTGATTTTACATGTGTATCAAATCCTAATATCGAGCCACTTTGTAAAATATCAAGTGTTTTCCCTTTAATTTTATCTTTATTTTTTTCACGATCTACTAAAATAACATCTGCAATATCACGTAACGCAATAATAAATGCAAGTGTCGAACCCGTATGCCCAGAACCTATGATTGATACTTTTTTACGCTTCATTTAAGTTCTCCCCCTTATTGTATGCTCAACTTCATTATAGCACTGAACATCTTAAATGGTATGCAAAAATGTAAGCGCTTTTTTATAAAAAGAAATAAAATCGGATAAATGAACAAGGCGCTGGCCTCTCAGTCATCCGATAGTCATGTTTCGGTATTAGCGATGGAGTGCGAAAAATACGTTTAAAATGACTGCAAATATGCCTACGATACACAATGTCATAACACATAGTAATAAACTTAATTTGCCATATTTCAACAAGAAAGCAATAAATGTTGCTATGACGTGATACACCATAAATACACCTATCGTGGCAACAAACCAAATGAGCTGCGGTGAAAATAGTAGTACCGTCATCATCACAATCGCAAAAATAACATAAGGTAATGCGATCATATTACGAATAAAAATAAATTGTTGTCGTTTGGAATTATGAGCCATGCTTCATTCTCCTTTTCTTTACTTACAAAATGTCATACTTTTGCATAGCAGTATAAATATTAAATCAACCTTTAAGTCTTGATATCATAAAATCTTCGTATATTGTAAATATGAGTCATATTGAGTGATTGCAATTCTTTTGTATGTAAGGCACCACATTTCTACTGTTAGCTAAATTGTAACACATCTAACTGATTTCTTAATTTCGGCTTGTCTAATTGTTCCCCAATAAATACAAGTGTGAGTGGAACTGCTACCTCACCTATACTTTCTAACGATGGCACCGGATGCGAATATTGAAAAGCCATCGTTTCGCCAGGCTGTTCTCTGAATTTAATAAATCCTTTGACCCTTAGTAATGTTTCAGGGAATTTTAAAATAAATGCGACAAACGCCTCGTGAGCAATAGGACCTTGAAATGTGTACGTCATACTTTGGAAGACAGGATGTCCTTGAGATTGCTCTAAATCTAAAGATATCGCTTCACTTTCATATGTAAAAGGTTGCGCCGTTTCTCCAAAAGAGGTCCATACACGCTCACTGTTAGGCGCATATTCTTGAATTGTCTTCTCTATTTCCTCACGCTGAGCTTCGCCCTCTAACAAGTCAATTTTATTAATTATAACGTAATGACTTGCGCGCATTTGATCTTCTAATAATCGTTGTTTATCCCGACGATAACTCACCTTTTTTAAAATATCAGGGGCAGCCACAATTGTAATGACTTGAGGTGCGTAAACTAAATTAACAAGGCTAGGATCTTCACATGCAAGTAACATATCAATTGGGTTGGCAATACCTGTCGCCTCTATTACGATGTGTTCCACTTGATTAGTGGCTATTAAATGTTGTATGGTACTCACTAGTTCACTTTGTAAGTCACAACAAACACACCCATGCATTAAAGACACTTTGGTTTCTAAATAGGTTAAAAGTTGCCCATCCATATCAAAGTTGCCAAATTCGTTTACTATTAGCGCGACTTTCTCATCATTTTTTAATATTTGGGGCATATACTTGTTTAAGAATGTGGTTTTACCGCTTCCAAGAAAGCCGTTTACAATTGTAACTTTTACTTTATTTTTTAACATAAAATCTAACCTTTCTCTTAAATACACAACAAATTTTCAAGAATGTATGTTTAAATCTCTCTTTTAGCTTGATTAAGTGGGGAGAATCTTCTAAAATTACTGCATGCTTTATTTTTAGCATAGCATAGATTTAAGTAGAGCGACTTAAATCCACTCTAATTATGGACGGATTCCCATCCGAGAGAGAGAAATACGGATAGAATGTCTGGAGGAAAAAAATATTATGTCTGATCATCTTAATTTAAAAGAGCAAGTATGTTTCAGTTTGTATAATGCACAACGTCAAGTGAATCGTTATTATTCAAACAAAATATTCAAAAAGTACAACTTAACGTATCCACAATTTCTAGTTTTAGAAATTTTGTGGAATCAGTCACCTGTTAACGTTAAAAAAGTTGTAACTGACCTAGCGTTAGATACAGGTACTGTCTCGCCATTATTAAAGAGAATGGAGCAAATCGATTTAATTAAACGAGAACGTTCTGAAATTGATCAACGTGAAGTTTATGTACATCTTACTGAAAAAAGCGAAAGCATCAAACCTGAATTGGAAAATGCTTCTAAAACAGTAGCTGAGGCATCTTCACTAGACCCCGATGAAATTAAGGAATTGAACCGTTTACTTGATAAAATCATTACTGCTTTTAGTGAATCAAAATAATTGAGTGTGCAGATTAACTTCAGTGAAGGTGTATAATGTTCGACTTATGCACCCTATTCTAACTAATTGGATTAAAATAAGATTATTTAGCATATTGACGAAGAAGTAAAACAACCTTGCTTCTTCCGCCATATTTAAAGCAAGGAAAATGCTTTAAGCGCTCGGCGTGGAACAAAGCGTACACGAACTTTAAGCATTATTCCACACCTATAAAAAACACGTAACGTCTTTAAATCATTAAAGACATTACGTGCTTTTTTATGGGATCGTGTTGAAGTGAAATGTACGCTTGCGTCTCACCCATTTTTCGATTAGTCTATTTCGTCTGTTATATATGGCTTCAGTTGTCCATCAACCATCACATATACTGTATCGAATGCTTCTAGTATCTCTAAATCATGCGTTGCAACAATAAGTGTTTCTGCGCTCCTATGAATTTGCTTCATAATGTCTGAAACTCTCTGCCTGTCTATTCCTCGTGTAGGCTCGTCTAAAATCCATACTGGCGCTTGTTTTAACCATAAACGAGCAATCGCTAACCTTTGAAACTCTCCACCAGATAAGGCAGTGCGATTTAATGTGACCGCCCGTGATAATGGGATATTTTCTAAACCGACACGTTGCAACGCCTCTAAACACGCCTCGTCAGAGTGTGACGTTAGTAAATTTTCTCTCACTGTACCGTCAAAAAATTGCGCTTCTTGTATTAATGGGTTAATTTGTGTCAACCAATGTGAGCGGTGAAAATCAGACACGCCCCCTATTTCGAAGGACCCTTCTGAGACGGGATACACACCCATCAACACATTTAATAGCGTAGATTTCCCAGAACCCGAAGCGCCTAATATTGCGATATGTTCACCTTTTTTAATTTCGAGATGAATCTCTTTAAGGGTATCACGTTGCTGTGTTGGGAAGCGATGTCCTACATGTTTTAACTCGAAAAGCACTTCTTGACTTTTTATCTTTGAAACATCAACCTTTTGCTTTCCTTCGCTTAATGAATCCATCTTCATTACACTCTCTAGTTGTTGTTTCGCTTGATCTGTTTCACTCTTATAATAAGCCACTTGACTCATCATTACATGTTGTTCAAATAAGGTTAATAACATCAACACTGTACTCGTAGCAAGGATAGGATCAAACTTTCCTTGCTGGACTTGAATTGTAATAAAAGCAACTGTTAAAAAGATCGCAAACATACTTATAAGATTTAACGTAAACTGATAGAAAATATGGAACAATTGCTCTTTGTGCTCGGTTTCACTTAAGTCACTTTCCGATTCAAGTAGTAGGTTTTCATAGGAATGAACTTGATTGAAACGTTTTAACTCTTCATACCCTAAAACATAATCGAAATATTGATGCATCAGACGTGTATAATTCGTATCTAACTTTCGTTTTATCATGCGGGCGCGTTTAACACTTAACCAAGGTACAATCCAAAGTGATAATATTACGACAATGACAATAATAAGTGCATGCCATATTGAAAAAAACGTGACTGCTAATACCGTCAATACGCTTGTTAATCCAATAACAATAGGCGGATAATAAACGCGTAAATAAATATTTTGTAACGACTCAATTTGTGACACCATACGCCCTAATAAATCACTTGTTTTAAATTGACGAAAGACATTAGGAACAATTGGAATTAAGGACTGATAAAAATGAACGCGAACATCCTTTAACATCGTAAATGTCGCTCGATGCGATAAAAGTCGCTCATAATAACGCGTAATAGCACGTGTAAACCCGAATAATTTCACACTTACGATTAATCCCATTAATGCGAATAATGGTGCGCCGAGTGCACTTTGCGTAATCATATATCCACTTAAAAAGAACATCGCCAATGCTACACTACTCCCAAGCACACTTAATACAATAGCCCCCACAATATCTCGGTTCCACTTAATATTTAAAGTTGCATTAATTCGTTTTGGCATCATTTTCCTCCTTTCTTAAACTGTTTCACGTAGAAATGCAGTAATATTTAAAATTCAGTTTCAATCGTACGATCATCTCTAATTAAACGTCCATTTTTAATATACCAACGTCGGGTTGCTGAGCTGATTGAAGCACGTCGATGCGCAATGGTTATCCTTGTAATATGTGCAAAGTGCGCTTGCAATGTCTCATGAATTTTATTTTCCGTTACATGATCTAATCCAGCGGTCGGTTCATCTAATACGATAAGTTGTGGTTTTAATAACAATACACGCGCCAATTCAATGCGACGCATTTCGCCACCGGACAACATTTCGCCACCTTCTCCAATTAACGTATGAATCCCTTCTTTAAGTTGCTCGATTTTCTCTCCTAGTGCGACTTGCTCTAACACTTCTATAACGTCATTATCATCTATGTCTTTAAACAATGTTACATTTTCAGCAATAGTTGCGTTAAATATATACGGTGTTTGTGATAAATATCCTATGTTTAATGTCTTAGAAAACGTGATCGTACCTTTAGTTGGACGGTGCTCGCCTAACAACAATCGAATCAGTGTTGTTTTACCTGCCCCACTAGGACCTACTACCGCGATATGCTCCCTTTCAAAAATATGTGCAGAAACATTGTGTAGCGCATCGACTGTAGCATTAGGATATTGATAAGTAACTTGATTAAACTGGATTAGCGGTTGTTGGTGAGAGACTACAACGCTATCAATATCTTTTACAGGTGTTTCAGCGAGTGCATTTCGAATAATTTCGCTCGCTCCTTCACTTTCTTTACCAACATGAAACGCTTGTCCTAAATCTTTAATCGCATTATAAAATTCAGGCGCTAAAATAAGTGCTATAACTGCTGTTAAAAATGAGATATTATTAAAAACAATCAAACTCAAACCTACCTCTAATGCTACAAGACCGATACCTAACATACTGATAAAATCAAGCATTAAGCCTGACAAAAAGGCACTTTTTAAAATCACCATTGTTTTATCACGAAATTGCGTACTTTCATGTTCAATTTTCCTAATCGCATCGTCCGAACGCTGAAACAATTTTAATGTCACTAATCCACGCGTTAAATTAACAAAACGTTGACTGAAATGATTTAAAAATGTCATTTGGTCTTTTGCTGCATCGCGCGTCTTTAGACCAAATATAATATAAAACAACGGGATAAAGGGCGCGGTTACAATCATAATCAACGCTGTCGGAACATGTACCCAAAACATGACCATAATAATGGTAAACGGCACTAGCATTGATTTAAATAATTGTGGCAAGTACGTTCTAAAAAACGGCAACATTTCTTTTAATGTTTCTGTAGCCGTAGTCAGTTGTGCTCCTACTGATTGACTCGAACGTTGTTTGAGTAAGCGTTGTCTCACATTACAACGAATGTGGTAGCTTAATCTTTCACCTATCCAGTCGTTAAACATCATAAAAAGCGCTCTAAAAACTAAGGACCCTGCCAATAACCCCAGTAATACGTGCCACTGATTATTTTCTTTAAACAACAGTGCATTTAAAATCATCGCTATCGTAACATTTTGGGTAATGATGGTAAGTGCTAATCCTATATTGACAATACCTAAAAATATGACAAAACGGCGATAATCCTTTAACCAACTATAAAGCCATTTCATAATAAACCTCCTTTCCTCAAAGGTAATTTATGTATCCCCATTGTGACCGATAGTGCTAGTATATAATGATAGCTTTTTGGGTGCATTTGAATATACTTAAATTTGTGTAAAGTTGTGACAGTTTGTTTACAACACTTCTTCTCATACTTTTGCCCGATAGCGTTATTTTGTTGAGACATGCATATACGACATGTGCTATGATATGCTAAGTTATAAAGTAAAAATAAACATAAAGAGGGTTAATGTTATGCTATTTTTCGAATTACTTAAGGCATTAGTGCTTGGTATTGTTGAAGGATTAACTGAGTTCGCGCCAGTTTCTTCAACAGGTCACATGATTTTAGTAGATGACATGTGGTTAAAATCAACACAATTTTTAGGTTCTGAATCTGCCTTTACATTTAAAGTTGTGATTCAGTTAGGTTCGGTATTTGCAGCAGCATGGGTTTTTAGACATAAATATTTTGAAATGCTACACATTGGAAAATACGCTCCTGAAGTACAAAGTGGACGTCGTTCAAAACCACGACGTTTGAAGATTACACACATTTTAGTCGGGATGATTCCTGCTGGGATTCTTGGAGTTTTATTTGATGATTTCATTGAAAAACATTTGTTCAGTCTCCCAACCGTTTTAATCGGACTATTTTTAGGTGCAATTTATATGATTATTGCGGATAAGTTTAGTCGCAATGTACGCAATCCAATAAAAGTAGATGAAATCAGTTATTTCCAAGCTTTTGTTATTGGTTTATCTCAAGCTATTGCTATGTGGCCTGGTTTTTCACGTTCAGGGTCAACGATTTCAACAGGGGTATTAATGAAAATGGATCATAAATCAGCGTCTGATTTTACGTTTATGATGGCTGTCCCAATTATGTTGGCAGCAAGTGGCTTATCGCTCATTAAAAACTTTGACCATATCCATCTTTCACATGTGCCGTTTTACATCGTTGGATTTATCGCAGCGTTTATTTTTGGTTTGTTATCCATCAAATTATTCTTAACGTTAATTCAACGTGTAAAACTATTGCCATTTGCAATTTACCGTATTGTACTCGTAGTCGTTATCGCTATCGTATATTACGCCATTATAAATTAATTCCACTATTGTATGAAACAACGCGCATGACTGAAATGGATGCGCGTTGTTTCTTTTTTATGTTCTTCTAACCAAGTTTAAATATAACTTAATTTTAAATCATATTTTTACTTTTAAGTTTCATTTAATGTTTATTTTTATCATTCCCCTTTACTATGTCAATATACACTCGCATTGAAAGGGAATTAAAATAAAATGAATTACATCTCTAATTTTTTCAAGGATGATTTAACAGTCACAAAAGATTCAACAGTCCGTTCGTTTGTTAAAGGCATTCTTTTTGCCGTATTACTTGTTTTTGCATTTGAAATTAGCAATTTCACCCCTCTTCACGCTAAATGGTCTGTCATTTCATTAGTACTTGTCATTATTATCCTCATAGGTATGCACCTTTTAGGCATACGTCTTATGTCTTTCAAACCATTAAAACGCTCAGAACTTTTATTGATTCTTGCTGTTTTACTACTTAATTTCGGCTTAGATGGTTTATTTGATTACTTCGTAGATTCCAATAATGTAAATGATTCTAGCATAGCAGATGATTTTAAAAATGTTCCATTATGGGCTTCTATCATTAGTTTAGCCATTATTCCAGCACTTGCTGAGGAGATACTCATACGCGGTATCGTTTTACGTGTATTTTTCAGAAATCATTTATTTTTGGGTATGATTATTTCAAGTTTAATCTTTGCTTCTTTGCATAGTGCAGATTCACTAATTGGATACTTGCCGTATTTTTATTCTGGCATTTTATTCACACTCATTTATTTAAAAACGAAACGCATCGAAACGGCGATACTCGTTCACTTTTTAAATAATTTTATAAGTACACTTTTCATTTAAAAACACATGAATCACAAGAAAGGAAACGTTATTATGAAACTAGGTATGTTACTTATTCGTTGGATGCTTGCAACTTCATTTTTAGTACACGGCACACTTAAATTTGTTGATTTAGATGGAACGATTCACTTTTTAGGTTCACTCGGTTTGCCACCAACCCTCGCCATTTTAATGTCTATTGGAGAAGTAGTGGGCGGCGTTATGCTTATTGCAGGTATACTGACACCTTATGTCAATGTTTTTTATATCAGTGTCATGTTAGGCTCTATTTTCACACTTAAACTCGGCCGTGGATATGTAAGTGGATTTGAATTTGAAATCATTCACATCGTTATGAATTTAGCGTGTATTTGTAGCTACAAATGGAATAAATGGATGCAATTTTATTAATTTAAATAGAACGGCGGGGACATTGAATGTTCTCGCCGTTTAATATTGAAATATTTCCTACTATATCGCACTTCATATGAATTGTATTGCGCGTTTATCTTCTAGTATCATAGGGTAAAAGGACTTAAGTATATTCTTAAATGGAGGCAACGTGCATGAATAAAACGATTAAAACAATTATCAACGTATTACCTATTTTTATCGTGCCATTAATTACTGAACGACAAAAATTCAAAGCGCATCCTGATGTTCAAAAAATGACAAACGCAACAGTGAACACGTCTAAAGCTGTAGCACAAAAGACATCTCATGCCGCAAACCATGTTAAAACCGCAACGCGTCACGTCACACATTCTGTGGCTTCAAATACCAGTCAATTTAAAGACAATTTAGAGATTAAAAAGCGACGCCGAGATTACAATAAGGCGATGAAAAAAGAAGCCGAAGCACAACGCTACAGAAGAGAAGAAAATGTCCGTGCACGTGGCAAAACACTTGAAAAAGAAAATCGCAAAGAAATTAACAAATTGAATAAGAAACTTCAAAAAACGATTGATAAGCGCCATAAGGAAGAAGAAAAAGCGCTTGAAAAACGCCAAAAAACAATGGTGAAAAACTTAGATAAATTACAAAAATACGAAGAAAAAGCTGGACATGTCCCTGGAAATAATGTTGCCAGTGATTTTGAACTCGCTTCTCCTTCTAATGAAAAAGTTTTACAAGGTTACAACGATCGCTCAGAAATCATTACTGAAGGTCAGCGCTTAGAAAAAGAGAAGCAATCAGAAACAAAAAAGTTGAATAAAAAGCTCCAAAAAAATATCGATAAGCGCCATAAAGAAGAAGAGAAACAAGCAAAAAAAGAAGCAAAAGCACGCCAAAAACAAATGAAAAAACTTCAGAAAAATGATAATAAACCTACTGAAGTCGACACTTTAGGTGCTACTGCAAGTAATCACGCAATGAAAAGTGGCGAAACAACGTCACATCAAAATAATAACACTTCTAAAAAAGCACAGAAACAACAAAAGAAAGACGCTAAAAAACGTCAGAAACAAGCAGAAAAGTTGAATAAAAAAATACAAAAAAGTGCTAAAAATGTAGATTTGGCAAAACAAGCGCCTTCACCGGACAAATTACCTCCGCGCATTCAGTCTATGGCGGAAGTGCAATCATTTGAAGCTCAAACTGGCATCGTTTCTAAAGACAAACAAGTTAAAACTGACGCACATTCTACAAGCCACACTGAATCCAATTCAAAAGGGCCAAAAGATAAAAAAACAAGTTTAAACACACAAATCAATGAAAGCTTGGAAAAAGCACCTTTATTTAAGCGACAGTACGCACAAATGGAACAACATGTGAAAAATAGTGATAAGCAACGTAACGACGATACACTTAATCATGTTTCTAAAGACGCACTAAATAAATTAAAACGCTAAAATGCGCGTTCTTATAGACGGAGATGCTTGTCCTGTAGTAGATTCAATTATTGAATTAACTGTAGAGACAAGCATTTTTGTATATATTTATCGTAGTTACGCACACTTTTCACATCAAGTTTTCCCTCCACATGTTGAAAGCATCTATATTGACGGCGGACGTGATGCTGTCGACTTTGCTATAATCAAAGCAATACAACTTAATGATATCGTGGTGACACAAGATTATGGCCTTGCAAGCATTGCTATTCAAAAAACGCCTTATGTCTTACACCATCTTGGTTACCTCTATACTAAAGAAAATATTGATCAACTGCTGTTACAACGCTTTTATAGTCAACAAGAGCGTCGTAAATCTCGACGTCATTCTAAAGGCCCCAAACCCTTTAAAGATGAACAACGTCTTCAATTCGAAAAAACATTTCAATCTGTAATCAATCAAGAAAGAGAAAAGGAGTAATTTTATGGTTAAACGTATGGCTGTTTTTTGTGGTGCAAGCAAAGGATATAATGACATTTACGTTAAAGAAGCTTATCAACTTGGGAAGTATTTCGCAGAACAAGATATCGAACTTATTTTTGGCGCTGGTTCAGTAGGTATTATGGGCGCAATACAAAATGGTGTATTAGATCACGGAGGCAAGGCTATCGGTGTCATGCCTAGATTTTTAGATGAACGTGAGATTACTAGCCAAAACGTTACGGAGCTCATACTTGTAGATTCGATGCATGAACGCAAACAAAAAATGTCAGAACTTGCAGACGCATTTGTTATGGCACCAGGTGGCGCTGGTTCGCTAGAAGAATTTTTCGAAATTTATAGCTGGGCACAAATTGGACTTCATCAAAAACCAATTGGCATATTCAATACGAATGATTTTTTCAAACCGCTCATTTTGTTAATCCAACATATGATTAATGAAGGCTTTATCGATAAAAAATATGAAACATTAGCTCAACCTTATGATAGTCCACAAACACTCATTCATGGACTAAAACATAGCACCCCTATCTCTACACGAACTTATGATTAAAATATAAAACGTCTAAAAGGAACAAGCTACAATAAGCTTCGTCCTTTTAGACATTTTATTGTGGTTGCCAAACATAACGTACATGCTCTTTTAATTCGTGATATTCGCTTAATTCAGGGTGTTCAAAAGTGTCGACAAAGGTCATGCCTATTTTCTCCATTACCCGAATAGAGGGTTTATTCGCTTTTGCAGCAATGGCGTATATAGGTCCGAGGGTTTGATCTTTAACATAATTTAAAACTGCTTCTGCGCCTTCTTGTGCGATGCCATTATCCCACACTTCTGGAATTAATCTCCAACCAATTTCGTAAAAAGGACGTTCTTTAAATGGATAATGACTGTCTTTTGAAATATAATTTAATCCTATAAACCCAATCCAACTATGCACTGCTTTTAATTCTACCGCAAACAATCCAATGCCTTGTTCTTTTAACGTTTGACGCATAGATTCAAAATCTAATTTTGACCTTTGATAGCTCAATAAACTGGTAAAATAACGCCGCACTTGACGATTGGCATTCATCTTTTGAAGTGGTAACAAATCCGAATCTTCCCAATCTCTTAAAATCAGACGTTCTGTTTCAATATATACAGTCATTGATACACCTCCTATCGACAATCTCATAAAAAAGCGCGCCTTAGCTACATTGGCTAAAAAACGCGCATCATACGTTTGAACTTATGCTCTTGAAATGTAGCTTATAAGTTGAATTTTTACCGATTTGTCTTTCAGTCTACTTATATCTTGACCTTTTTTTGTAGTAAAAATCGCATCAACAAAATCATTTTTGTGATTTAAACGATACGTTGCCGTATACGTTTCCCAATCATGATTAAAGTTAGGCTTTAAAGCGATGTAACGGTTCAATTCTCCAGTTGAATCAACAATGCTATATCCCGTAATATTTTCAATTTCACGTCCCAATTCAACTAGTGACATGTCACGACCTTCGATTAAATTAAACTCTTTTTCATACATAGTGCAGTCCCTCTTTTCTCTACGATCAATTATGTGTTTTTTTACCCTAATCTATCACGAATCAAACGCATATGTTGTACGTCCGATGCTATACATTTCACTACTCTGTTTTATCTTTTTTATCTTTAGTTGTACTTGATGCTTCTTCTTTTGTGGTTGGTGTCTTTTTCGTTTTTTCGTCTTTCCCTAACGTTTCTTCTTTGTCTTTTGAGTCATGTTCTGTTGTGTCGTGATCAGACTTTGATGATTTGTCTTTATGTTTATCTTTTGAAGAAGGTTCTGGTTTTTTTATATCTTCTTCTAACTGTTTCACTTGATCATCTAATTTTTTACTCTGATCTTTCAACTTTTTATTTTCATCTTGCAACTTTTTTTGATCTTGCTCTAAAGCATTAATTTCATTTTGAAGTTTCTCTTTTTCACTTTGTCCACAACCTGATAATAGTAGCGCGCCTGCCGCTAAAGTACAGAGTATTTTTTTCATATGTATTCTCTCCATTACTGAATTACTATTCCTATTTTATCATGGTTCTAATACTTACGCACTTTTAGTCATATTTTAGCATTTTTTGCATAACCACTTTTTGAACACTGTAGCCTAATTTTTCGTTTAACGCACGCATCGCATCGTTATTTTCTAATACGGTCCCGACGATTTGACGTGCTTGTTGATGCATCGCCCATGTTTCAATATGTTGTTTTAAAATCGTAGCAAGTCCTTTATGTCGTACATTTGGCGATACATACAACGATTCTATCGTGACAGTCTGTGATGATACATCATGATGCCCCCATATGTATGCGATTACTTTGTCACCTTCTACTGTTGCTTCGATGTAATCGCCATTAAGTTCAATACGTCGCTGTATCATTTCTTCGTATAAAGCACATGCCATCGTGTGAGATTGTGTCACTATTAAAGGGTCATGTTGAAGCATCTGGACGTGGTATGATGCAATTTGACGTATGAAAGCTTGATCTTCCATTGTAATTATTTTCATGACATTTCCTCCTTTAATATTGATTTGTACTCACAAAGTCGTCATAATATAATCAACTTAAATTATGCCATAAACGAAGTGGAGGTGTGTAGGATGAAATCTGTTGAACAACTAACGCGTGATAATAATGTCAAATCGCTACGCTTAAATAATACGGATAGACAAATTTTTGAAAGCTATATGACCTATGTACGTGCCGACATGCGCGTCAACGCATATGATTCTGAAAAAATGTTACAACATATTTTGGATCATTTGTTAAAAGCAGAAGATAAAGGGACACATGCCATGGACTTTTTCAATCATGATCCAAAAAAACATGCCATACACACCATTAAAACATTACCTAATCATACCATCATTAATATCTTTCAAACGATTTTAAAACACCTTGTCCTATTGCTTGGCGTCTTTTCTTTTTTAAAGGGCTTTATAGGCTTTTTTATTAATGATACACGTATTTATTTGTACACATTTCCTATCACCTTTTTAATCGGGTTATTTGTGCTATTTTTATTTATATGGGCGTGCTACAAAATGGTACAATTACAAGCTTTTAATTATTCGAGGTTCGCTTGGCTCTTTGGATATGCCGTCATCATCGCCCTTTTTTTAGCGCTGTTTTTACTTTTCTTTTTTCCACAAAACAGTTTACAATGGGGGCCGTACATTAATATCGGCAATTGGACATTTATTTTAATTTCATTTGTTATCATATCTATCGGCCTATATCTCAATGAACGTCAAGAAAAGAAGAAAAACACGCAAACCGCTTCTTGGCGCTATAAAGGCACATAATTCTGTTCATTATATATAAAGGGAGTGTGACAGAAATCTATTTGATTTATGTCTCACTCCCATCTTTACTTTTGAAATAGATGATGTTTAATATCATGAAAATGATTACAATTATCCCGTAGTATCTTGATTCAAATTGAATAATATTAAAGAGTATCAATATGTTAAACACTAAAAATAGGAGTATGAGTAACAATAGTATTTTTCGACCTATTTTCTCCACTGAATTCACCCCTTTTTATTTTATCATTTCTTAATAATTACCCGTAATAAGAAGTGAATTGCGTAGAGCAATGGTAAAAATCAAGTGCCATCAAAACTCAAAGAGCGTGTGACAGCTGAATGTCACACGCTCTTTTTCAAATGATTACACTTTTCAAATTTTAATTGATTAATAATGCATCGACGAAAAACCATATCACCATAATCAACATGACGATGGCCTGCATCAATGTGCTTGAAAAGAAAGCAACAAGCGAGCCAAAACTTGCTTTTAACGCTTGATCAAAGCGACGTTGTTGGGCCATTTCAACAATGATAACAAGTATAAATGGTACGATAAGTATACCAAAAGGTGGGAAAACAAATGAGCCGATAATCACACCAATCAGTGCCGCCCATTCCCCTTTCTTACTTCCACCAAAGCGATTGACAAAATAACGATTCATTAACAAATCAGAGATAAATATTAATAATGTAAAAAATACCATCGCAAGCCAAAATAACCATGACAACGTTTCATTATTAATGCCAAATTGATAAATTAAAAATCCTATCCACAATACGAGCACTGCGGGAATGATAGGTTTAATTAAACCGATAAACGCAACAATAAACGCCGCGATAACCAATAACCATAAAACAATTTCCATCATTTAAAAATCCTTTCTAATGTTCAGTAGGGCTTACTTTAGTTTGAGTCAAAATGATTAAAATAAATCCTATCGCCAATGAAGCAGCGGATACATA
The DNA here is from genome assembly GCF_020883535.1 of Staphylococcus ratti. Taxonomy (NCBI): domain Bacteria; kingdom Bacillati; phylum Bacillota; class Bacilli; order Caryophanales; family Staphylococcaceae; genus Staphylococcus; species Staphylococcus ratti. Next base: position 1,979,018 of record NZ_CP086654.1, read on the forward strand.
AAAAACATTACCGAGTCCTACCCATTGACTCATTGCACCACCTAATAAGTTCCCCATCAATTGACCTACAACCATTGCGTTCGCAAAAAGCGTTGAAGCATATCCTGGAAACTGCGGTAAAATATCTTGAAAGTAGCTAATACCAATGCCTAATAACACTGCTAAAAATGCTGCTAAAAATAGTTGACCTACAAGCATCATTTTAACACTTTCAAAAATACCGATACTTCCAAAAAATAGACAACCACAAATCGCCGCAAACGCAAGTAAGGTTTTTGTTTCAATTTTACTGGCGACCATTCCTAAAATAATCATAAATGGGACTTCAAGACCTGCACAAAGACTTGCAAGATGTCCCACATATTTTTCATCTTCTTTAAGGTATTGCGTTACAAATAATGGCATATTTAAAGTGTACATCCATTGGCCAATATGAAGGAGAATAAAGGCTAAAAACGGAATAATTAAGTATGTATGTTTCAACATGGATGGGGCGTTATCTTCCGTCATTTGCGTCCCCCGAAGCGGTTGGTGTTCTTTTGTTTCTTTAAAGAAGAAAATTTGTAGCAGTAAAGTCAGTAAAATAATAGCTACTGTTCCACCAAATAAACCGTCATAACCCCAAGATTGATTCAAAACATTTCCTACAAGTGGGCCAAAAAGAAAGCCAAATGAAAACATCGATCTTAATACTGAATTGGCAAAAACCGCTCGGCTACTTGAGGTAGATTGATTAATAGACTCTCTCGCCGAAGCGTATAATTGTGGCATTGCAGGCGCAAATAAACCTTGAAAAATCGCATATAAAATAATAAACAATGTGATATTTTCTATAAAAAATGGCAACGCAAAACTTAAAGCGCCCATGAATAATGCAATAATGATAATCACTTTTCTATTAATTGGATGTGTATCCGAAAAGCGCGCAACAACTGTATTAATTGAAAACTGACAAATTGCCGCCAATGCTAATAATAAACCAAATTGATTGGTTGTCATCCCTAATTTATTGGTCGCAAACAACACAAAAAAGGGTACAGTTACCGCAATCCCCATACCAATTAACATCATATTAACTACAAATAATTTGTAATTTTTAATGTGTAATAGCTCTCGAAACATAAGTGCCTCCTTTCTTTACAATGATGATGACGCGCCGACATGTTCTTTTAAAATATTAATGAAAGAACTGACTTGGGGAAGTTGTACCATGCTTACCTCGTAACTCAAATAAGTTGAGCGAACTAATGATTCTTCTTCGATATCTACTTTCACAAGTTCAAATTTTGTCTCGTCTAAATCTTTTACCATAATCTCAGGCAATATGGTCACGCCGACCCCACTTAAAAGTAGTGCTTTACATGTCGCCACCTGATCCACTTTAATTCGTGCATGATAATCTTGTGACATATGATGATGGTACCACGTTTTAATTTGGTTAATGTAAACCGGATCAGCTTGGAATTCTATAAATGGAAGCTTTTGAAGTTCTTCTTCTTTATTTTTAGGATAAATAAAGTAATGTTGATCATCCATTAAATGATCATTATGGAGGTTAAGTAATTGGTTCCCACGAACAATCATGATGTGGTAATCATTATGATGCGCTTTAATATGTTCGCTCGACCCCACTTGAAGTTGAATCTCAACATATGGAAATTCACTTGTATATCTCGATAATACTTTAGGTAAAACCGTTTGTCCTACAAGAGATGAACATCCAATAGAAAGTGTACCACTTACCGAACCGATATGCGCCTTTATTTTATCTTGGAAAAGCCGTTCGCGGTTTAACATCGTTTTCGCATGTTCGATGACCATTGCGCCTTCTATTGTTGTTATCAATTGCTTTTTCGTACGTATAAAAATTTCGACTCCAAAATGGCGTTCAATAGATTTAAGACGTTGTGTAACTGCAGGCTGTGAAATATATAAACGCTCTGCAGCTTTTCTTAAAGTTCTTGTCTCATCTAATGTAATCAACAATCGGTAATCATCAATTTTCATAGTCAACCTCCTTTATAAATAAAAAGAAACACTAGACATCGTATGTCCAGTGTGCAGAAGTCATCATCACATAAATTATGTCGTATGAATTTAAGATGTATGTGACGCTTATAGCTGCGTACTTTTTTCTTTTTTTTGGTATTTTCGATTTATTTTTTTATAGCAATACATCGCTTTGTCATTGATACTTTTAAAATCTTCATCAATTTGAATCATAAGCTGGTGTGCGATCACATAGGCTTCATGATATTGCTTTCGCGTAATTTGATTTGTCTTTAGTGCACGTTCTAAATCATCTTGATCAACAAGCTCATACTTTCCATCAGGCAACGCAAGTACATCAAGGCATAAGTCGACTGTGCGTGCTTTCCCTTTTTGCGTAATATTTTTTAAGTTAATATCAAAATAATATTGTAAAGGTTCTCCTTTATCGTTAAACATGACGGTCATACTATAACGTTTCTTTTCGGGTAAAATCTGTAGCCACTGAAAATGGTCGTCTGCTACAACCATTCGTTTTCCAACAACAGTCACCTCCAAAGGTTCTCTCACCTTATTCATCGTTATCAAACCGATAATACCTTTAAATTTATTATTATTAACTTTGACTTCGATATAATCCCGATCTATGAGGCGACGCCAGTGACGTTTATCAATATACTTTATCTTCACAGTCACCAACTCCCTTTTGTTCATTATATATAAAGTTCACTATGATGTCACTAAAGAAAGATTTAACGCCCATCTCCTATTCAGGAAAACGATTAAATGTAAATATAGCATTTTAAAAGGAAAAAACTGATGCACTTACTAAGGAAGGCATCAGTTTCAGGTTATGCTGATTATAACTCAACGTTATGGAAAACGTGTTGGACATCTTCTAAATCTTCTAGAACATCGATTAATTTTTCAAAAGTTTCTTGATCATCTGGCGAAAGTTGCACCTCTGTTTGTGGTAGCATTTCAAACTCAGCCACTTCAAATGTGCTAATACCTAAACCTTTTAACGCTTGTTGAACTGTCGCAAATTGGTCTGGTTCAGCGTATACAATTGTAAGACCTCCATCTTCAATCACATCACGAACATCGATATCCGCTTCCATTAATCCTTCTAAAATAGAATCTGCATCAGAACCTTCAAATGCAAATGTCGCAGTAGGATCAAACATGTAGGCCACAGAACCGGACACGCCCATGTTCCCACCATTTTTTCCAAATGCAGCACGCACGTCAGAGGCAGTACGGTTTACGTTGTTTGTTAATGCATCCACAATGACCATTGAACCACTTGGACCAAAACCTTCGTAACGTAATGAATCAAAGTTTTCATCACCGCCACCTTTTGCTTTATCTATCGCACGGTCGATGATATGATTTGGCACTGAATATGTTTTCGCACGTTCAAGTACAAGCTTTAAAGCTTGATTTGACTCAGGATCAGGTTCTCCTGATTTTGCTGCAACATAAATTTCTTTACCAAACTTCGCGTAAATGCGACTTGTATTTTTGTCTTTTTGCGCCTTTTTTTCTTTAATATTGTTCCATTTACGTCCCATTATTTCCATCTCACTTTCAGTTGCTAATGAACACCTTTTATTATACCGCTTTTATTTCTGTATTATCAACTGACCGTGCTAAGTCGTCACAAAAATAAGTTGCGCAACTTCAAGCGCATCATTTTTATTTTCACTTCCATATATTAATAAACGTCCATCTTGGAAAAACGTCATTTTATAATGTCGGTATTCAAGCAGTTTTACAAATTGATTTTGTTTGATGACATTGACATTTGGAGATAATAATTTATCAAAATCCTCAGGCGCATAACGCACTTGAATCACGTTACCACAATAGTATTCTCCTTCTATTGTTGATTGCTTTAATCGCTGATAGTGATGTTGGCGACATACTGGGCAATCTTCTTCTTTTAAATTAACAATATGCGTAGATTTCATTTCCCCTTTATAAATATCAATCCATTTCATATCATAAGAAAACATGCCTGTCATTAAATAATTGAACACCTCTGCTACAGCAAAACTACTTGCGATATGCACTGCTGGTGGTAGCACACCATGTAACGCACAGCTTTCCATTGTTTCAGGTGGCTCAGGCATAATACATTGTAGACAAGGGCCGTTGCTATCAATTGGAAACACACTAACTTGACTTCCCAAAACAGCACTATAAATGTAAGGAATGCGCATTTTATTTGTTGCTTCATTAACTAGATATCTTGTTTCAAAACGATCCAAACCATCCAACACAACATCTGGTTGATGTGTTTCTAAAATGCTTAAAATATTTTGTGGTAAGACTTCCATATTCATCGCTTCAATTTTCACTTCACTATTCATAGCTTGAAGGCGTTCTTTTAGCGCAAATACTTTCGGTTTCATTTCATTTGCATCTACTTCAAGGTAACCACTTTGACGATGCAAATTAGACAACGTCACGATATCTCTATCGACGATAATGAGTTTGCCTATACCACTGCGTACAAGTTGTTCTGCAATACCACTTCCAAGCGCGCCTACACCAATAATCAGTGCGCATAGGTTTTGTAATTTTTTCTGAGTTGTATTGCCAAAAGCATGGAATTTTTCTTGCCTATCATAACGTTTCATCAAAGAAAACCGATTCCCTCTGAAGGGCTTGATTGAACCGCATTGTAACGAATAGGGATACGTCCCGCTTCATAACTCAGACGCCCTGCTTCGATCCCTTTTTTCATTGCTTCTGCCATTTTAACTGGGTCTTTCGCACTAGATATTGCAGAATTCAACAAAATGGCATCCGCGCCTAATTCCATAGCTTCGGCACAATCTTTGGCTGAACCTATCCCTGCATCAACAATTACAGGCACTTGGCTCTTTTCAATAATGTACCGTAAATTTAATGGATTACTGATGCCTCGACCTGTACCTATTGGGGAAGCAAGTGGCATCACTGCGTGTACGCCTAATTGTTCTAAGCGTTTGGCTAATACGACATCATCTGAAATGTACGGACATACAATGTACCCTTTTTCAAGCAAAATTTCACAAGCTTTATATGTTTCAAGAGGATCTGGTAATAACGTCGCGTCGTCTCCTATCACTTCTACTTTAACCATGTCGCAGACCCTTGCTTCATTGGCTATTTCAGCAATACGTACTGCTTCTTCTGCTGTTTTAGCTCCTGCTGTGTTCGGAAAAGTTATAAATTTTTCTAAATCAATATCTGCTAGCGGATTTGGAAGTGCATTGTCATATAAATTCATACGTCTTACCGCAAATGTCAACACCTCAGTTCCAGAAGCGACAATCGCTTGCTTTTGAATGTCAGCATTTTCAAACTTCCCTGTACCGAGCAATAATCTAGATTTAAATGTAAATTGTCCAATTTTCAACATGTTAACCGCCTCCTACAAATTCAAGTATTTCAATTTGATCATTTTCTGAAATCATATGTGCAGTCCATAATGAACGTTTGATTACTTGACCATTCACTTCTACTGCCATACGTTTGCTTTCAATTCCAAAATGTTGAATCATTTCTGCTATCGATATCTCTTTATCAAAACATTGCGTTTCGCCATTCACTTTCACCTTCAATCGACTCACCTCCTTATCCATTCCATTTCTGCACCATTTTTAAAAATCCCTTTACATCTTGATTAAATGCCCCATCAATCATCGCTACACCTTGAAATGCTTTAGGTACGTGCGCAATGGTTTCCACGTTTATCCCCCCTATCCCTACGAGGGGGAAGTCCTCCCTTAAAGCATCGTTCACTTCTTTAAACGTACGTGGCGCTTTCCCTGGTTTTGAGCGGGACATATACAAATGTCCAAAAAGCCCCCAACGCACCCCTGTCTGTTTTATCTTGCGAATCATCTCTTGAGAATGGATCGACATACTCACTTCCCAATACGCCATATCTAGTTGCTTCGGGAGCTGATACTCACTAAAATGAATACGCTTCATTCCCATTTCTTGCGCCAATAAAATATTGGTATGGATAATAACCTTTTGCTTAGGGAACCCTTTATCCATCAGTATTCCAAGCCATTTTTTCAGTGACTCATGAGACATTGGCACACGTATAATCACTCCATTAATCCATGGTTCAATTTTTACTAATCTGTCTATATGCCTATCATTTAATATTTCATAAGGGGTAACAGCAATAATCATTTCTAAACCTCCTTAAGTCGTTGCAATTAGGGTTCCATCTTCTATCCAAACAACATAAAAAAACGAGGACAGCATGCTGTCCTCGTCTTTAATATCAGAGTTAAGTTAAAAAGTAGCGACAGATGATTGAAATGAATGACATTTCGATTTCAATCCATCTTATACAGGGGAATGAATCTTTCAAATAAGATTTTGTTCCACACCTGTAGTCTCCAAAAAGATATACGCCACTTTCCTACGCCAGCATTATCTGGATCAGGTACAGGAATTTCAAAATCACTATTTTAATCTCAGCCATTAGATGATGGCACTTCCAGTGGTACTTTAATATTCAATTTTATCTGCGAACGTAACGTGCAATATGAAGCACGTAACGAATAATTCTAAATAGATTCAAGAATAAATTAAAACCCATTTCTCTCGGAGAGAAAGCGCCTCGTTTCATCCTATTAAAATCATACAACGTATAAAGGAGAAAAAGCAATAGCCCAACAATAGCAATGATGGTGTGATACAACGGATTGTGAATAAACCATCCTACAAGACTAGCAACAATTAATGCTACAAGCGTGACAAATAGGTACTTTCCTAAACTCGAAGCATCTTTAATCATAAAAAAACCAATGAAACCAAATACGACAAAACCAATAATTGCCAATAAAACATTTTTAAAGAAAACACTAGGTCCTAAATCTTGTAATGTCGCAGTAAAAGTCGCATAAGATAATAAACCAGAAACAATGGTATACACATGCGACATAATTGGACCGCTAAAACGCGCACGTTGAACGACCATCGTTACGAGTATGAGCAATAGCAACCCTATAGAAAGTGGTTGACGCCATTCCATAGGTAAAAACTGACCAAAATACGTCGCAATGCCAAAAATAATCCAATAATACGTAAAGAAAAGCCACACTTTTCCATATTGAAATGGATGCTTTTTAACATTACCGGATTCAGAAATCGATGTCATCCATTCCCCCTCCTTTTTGAGGTTGTCTTTATAAATTCAATGCTAAAACAGTAAATGAATTATTACAACCATTTTAATATTTAAAAAATATGAAATTCGGGTATAGGACTTAAGTCCCATTCCTAAAAACATTTCAAGTGTTTTTCGATCACTTTTTTATTTACCACAACATTACACCTTTGTAACATGTCACAAATCATGGTTAATTTTTGTTACCATGAAGTGGAATCTAATAAAGTAGTAACTTATTTAAACAAACTATGAAAATAAGGAGGCAATACTTTGAAAAAATTCGCTTTTGCACTTACATTTACTTCTGGCGCTGCAGCATTATTAGCTCACCAAGATGCGGATGCTTCAACACAACATACCGTTCAATCTGGTGAGTCAATCTGGACTATCGCACAAAAATACAATATCTCTGTGGATCAAATTACACAAGATAACAATCTTTCGAATCATATTATTTTCCCAGGTCAAGTGCTTTCAATTGGCTCAGGAAATAGCGGTAACACACAAAATACTACGGCACCAAACCTTTCTCAAGGTAATACACATACTGTACGTGCTGGGGAATCATTAGACATTATTGCCGCACAATATGGGGTAACTGCACAAGATATTATGAACGCGAATAATTTAAATGGTTACCTTATTTTCCCAAATCAAACATTAAAAATCCCTGGTGGTTCTGGCGGTAATGGCTCAGCTGGTTCAAGTACACCTGATGGTTCAACACCAAATGGCGGCTATAACTCTCCAACATTTAATCATCAAAATCTTTACGATTGGGGACAATGTACTTGGTACGTATTCAATAAGCGTGCGGAAGCTGGTCAACCGATTAGCACGTACTGGTGGAATGCAGACCATTGGGCAACAAATGCTTCAGCTGATGGTTATACGATTGATCATAACCCTACTGTTGGATCTATAATGCAAAACTATGAAGGCCCAGTTGGGCATGTTGCTTACGTAGAGCGTGTAAATCCTGATGGTAGTATTTTAATTTCTGAAACAAACTACAATACACCACCTGGAACACCTGATTATCGTACAATTCCAGCATCAATTGCATCATCTTACAATTATATTCATTAATTTTAATCAATTCCTCGTTTAGTCTATGAGATCACATACGCTAAGCGAGGGTTATTTTATGTAAAGACCTTACTTTATTACTGTGTCGTTATAAATGTGTTCCTATACAAAAACACCACATACGTCGTGGATGTCGACGTATGTGGTGTTTGATTTATAAAAAGATATTCAAAATGAGATAGAATATTGCAGCAATCACTGCAGTAATTGGTAAAGTAATTACCCACGTAACAATCATACGCTTAGCTGTATTCCAATGAACACCTTTAATGCGGTTAGCAGAACCAACCCCTAAAATCGATGAAGAAACAACATGTGTCGTTGAAAGTGGAAAATGCAAATAAGAAGCTGTGAAAATCGTCAATGCAGAAGATAAGTCTGCAGCTGCCCCATTTGCCGGACGAATTTTCATAATGTTTCCACCGACTGTTTTAATAATACGCCATCCACCGACTGCAGTTCCTAATCCCATTGCCGCAGCACAGGAAACTTTAACCCACAATGCAGGTTCTACATCCGATTGAAGATTGGCGACGATTAAAGCCATCGTAATAATCCCCATTGATTTTTGAGCATCGTTTGTTCCGTGTGAAAAAGATTGTAGCGCTGCTGTGAAAATTTGGAAGAAACGGAAATTTTGATTTGTACGCGCAAGGTTCGCGTTTTTAAAGACTTTTTTCACGATAGAATAAATCGTAAAACCAACGATAAATGCAATCACTGGTGAAAGTAATAATACGAGTACAATTTTAGTAAAACCTTGAAAATGTAAAACACTAAACGAGCCTGCAGAAGCAACAGCAGAACCTGCAATTGCACCGATTAACGCATGAGAAGATGAACTTGGAATCCCAAAATACCATGTCACCAAGTTCCATACTATCGCTGCTAAAATGGCCGCGAGAACTACCACTAACCCGTTGTGTATCGTAAACGGATCCACAATATCTTTCGTAATCGTTGTTGCAACACCTGTAAATGTCAATGCGCCAATAAAGTTCATAATTGCCGCTAATAAAATGGCATGCCTCGGTGTTAATGCACGCGTCGAAACAGCAGTGGCTACAGCATTCGCTGTGTCATGAAACCCATTTATAAAATCAAACACTAATGAAAATATAACAATAGCCACCGTTATCAGCACTAAAAATTCCATAAAATTGATACTCCTTAGCTATTTTTCATTATAATTGTTTCAAAATTATTCGCTACTGCCTGACAACGGTCAGCAATATTTTCTAAGCTTTCATAAATGTCTTTAATTTTGATTAAAGTGACAGGATCTGTTTCACTGTTGAAAATATGTTTAATCGATTGACGTAAAATACCGTCACAATTTGTTTCAAATTCTTTAATGTTAATAGAATGCACACGCATATGAGATAGTTTTTTCTCTGACATTAAGCCAATCGCTAATTTCATTTCGCCAATGGCTTTTTGGATATTATCTACAAATTCGGCCATGAAATCATCTGTGTATTCAATGGAATACATCTCAAACATCGCTGATGTCTCTTCCATTGCATCTAAAACATCGTCAATCGCATTACATAATGCCATAATGTCTTCACGTTCGATTGGTGTGATGAACGTTTGGTTTAAGTCAGTAATGACTTGATGCATTAAATCATCACCATGAGATTCGTACGTTTTAATATTGTCCGCATATGTGCGTAAATCTAAATGCGTATTAAAATCCATCTTACCGAATTCTACTGCAGCACGGTCAAGGTTATAAATCATATCCTCTAGGCGCTCCATAAACTTATCCTTCTTTTTTCTAATCATTTGAAATCCTCCGTTCAACTATCGTCCTATCCCTTTTGTAAAAACATTGTTTATTTTATTATAAAACAATGTTAATTCTTTGTTAACTTATTTGGCATTAACCTACCTGTCATTCATTTACATTTAAGAAGAATGATTGAGATTACAAGTTTTCACTAAAATTTCATAAGTCCTATTTGAAAATAGCATAAATTTTATACTACCACAATTAAATTTACAAAACCTTAACATTTCTAATTTATTATCGCCTTATTTTCATAGATTTTTATACCTTTGAATGTAAAAAACCTTAAAATCTCCATATAAATAAAAGCATGTATTTAACGTAAATAACTATAATTACATCGTTTCCACATAACAACCAAACTTTTCAAAATATGCTGTCAATTAACCTTTTTATCTTATAATGATTAATATTTTTAATAACAAAAACTTATCACACAACAAAAAAAGCGAGCAAGAAATCACGATGATTTCACTGTCTCACTCCTTTAAAATAGCGCTTCAAGTTAAACATCTTAAATTGAACTACTTCTCTTAATATTTTATCCATTATTGCTTATTCTTTATCTTTTTCAGTGTAGCTCGTCAATTCCCCGTTAAGTTGACGATGTTGTAACGTTTGAATCCTACATTTTGTATCGAAGCCGCGAATCAGCATTTGATAAAAAGGAACTTGTAACATATAAGCAATCGGCCATAACACTTTCGGAATATAGTCATATAAATGGACAATGACCCAATTAAATTGAGGGATATATCTGAACTCGATACACGCTCGCTTGCCTTCTTTTGTATAAGAAATCGTACTCTCTATCGTTACTAGTCTAAAGAAATGCTGATCAATGCGCTCTAATTCAAAAATAAATAACAATTTATTATTTTTCTTTTTATAAAATTTAAAGTGATTATCTTCTCGAACAATTTTTACCCGTGTCCCAGTCGTTTGCGACAACCAACGACTCATTTCATTAATCAATATATTTAAATCCCAATGGGGTGGCTTAGGAATATGATGTGCAATACGTATATCATCATATTTAGCCGCTTGAAACTCTACAGAAATATGTGGTCTATTAATGCGTTTACTTGTCGCACGTACATGCACGCCATGAGATTGGAGTTGCATTATCGTTTCTTGGTCAAATTTACTGCCACGTACGTATAATATTTCTTTAATGTCACACGCTTGAGCTGCACGTCCAAAATTATCTGCAGCAATAATATTCAGTTCTTTCGCGAGTGCGCGTGTCATTTTAGCAGAATGCTTCGTAGGATCGATAAAAAATACCGCAATATCCATACCTTCCATTGCTTGAAGCACATCATAATAATTATAAATGTCTCCTTTAATCCACGTCACTTGACTATTTGAATGCTTTTTAGGATATTTCGACATCGTATAAATATCGTACTCAGGAGTTAAAGCATGAATGAGTGATTTACCAATCGTTCCAGTGCCACCAGCTAATAAAATTTTCAATCTCATAGGTTGTGCTACTCCTTTCTAATCACTTTCTATACTTAATGAAGTGCGTTACAATAACTATTGATATCTAACTCAATTTTAAAAAATTATTAATTAATGGATTGGAGTTGAAAGCATGTCTTTAGAGATAAGAGAAATCAGTATCAATGATGTTGAAAGCTTTACAACATTGATGCAAAAAATCTTCGATGAATCGGATTACATGCTTTATGATCCTGGCGAATATGTTCCGTCTCTAGAATATGCAATTTCACATTTAGAAGAAATCATTACATCCCCTCACTTAGCTGTACTTGTAGCAGAAAAAAACGACATGCTTGTAGGTTATTTGACAATTGTTTCTAAAAATCTCCATCGTATCGAACATAAGGCACGAATTTCTATGGGGGTATTAAATCAAGAGCAAGGATTTGGCATTGGCCAGAAACTCTTAGATGCATGCAAAAATTGGTGTAAAACACATCAAATGACACGTATTGAACTTACAGTAGTCACAGAAAATAAAAGTGCAATTCGACTTTATGAGCGTGCCGGCTTCAAAATTGAAGGCGAAATGCGTCACACCCTTAAAATTGATGGCCAATACTTCAATGAATACATGATGGCATTCATCATAAACTAATACCACTTTATTTTATCATTCTCATTGTAAAATACCTAAGATAACTATGGTGTGCCTCTACACATCTTTTATAGCAGATTAAGACATGCCCCTATACTACTTAAAAATGATGCGACGTAAGTCCATGAAATCACATCGATTTCTGTCCACGCCGCATCATGCTTTATATTATAACGTTTCTTCGTAGGGATTGAGATTAATTTCTGTTTGGGATGCTTCATCAATATCCGACTTTAAATTTTTTTGCGATGTGTTTCGGCTTAAAAAACTTAAAATACGTCGAATGTTTTCTTTAGATTCTGGCTTTTCTAAATGAAACTGATACTGATGTTTTAAATGATGTGTACCATCATAAAACAACGCATCTACTGGGACATCATGTTGTTTTAACGCATGTAAAAATGACTCATTTTGTGTTTCAAAAGGATCTGCGTCGCCAACAGATAAGTAAGTCGATGGGAAACGTTTTGTAATTTGGCGCTCTGTTGACATTTGATTGATTGTTTTCAAATGGCTTTCCCAGTCTTTTGCCCCTGTATAACTGCTCATAAATAAATTAATACGTGGAAATTCTGTTTGACGTACAGTATGCATATCATAAAAGCCCCCTAAAAATATAGCTGCTTTTATTTCATCTGGTGTAAACTGTCGCTCAAACCCCATCTCTTGGCGTAATTTTGGGTTAGTTTGTATCGCTGTATATTGACTATTAATTTGTGCGCCTGCAGAATCACCACCAAAAATAACTTGGTTTAAATCTACTGGAAGCTTATGCTGATTGTCCTTAATAAAACGCACTGCTTGATCCATTTGAATGAGTGGTGTAGGGTAGCGATACTCTGGAGCTAATGCATAATTTACATTAACTACCACATAACCCCTCTCTACAAGATTAGCTAATAGCGGATTTTTATACTGTTTATCTCCTGCAATAAAGCCGCCTCCATGCGCCCAAAAAATAACTGGTAATTTTTCATTCGCACTAATATTTTTAGGCATCAAAATGTCTAATTGACTGTTGGGCAAGCTTTTCATATAAGTGATGTCTGTGAATGCTGTAATATTTTTGTTTTGAAGTGCCACCTTTTTATGGTTGGACTTCGTTTTTTCACCCTTTATACCCAAAAAATAGCCAGCGATAAGGCCGGCTATAACAAGAATGATAATACATGCAATCACAAGCCAACTCTTTTTACGTTTTTTCATATCAATCTTCCCTTTCGGAAAAATTTTATCATATCTTATGAATTAAGCAATGTATTTCTTATCTTGAGATTTTCTATAAAAATATTTAACAACAACTGCTAGTACAATAAACAAACCAATTACACCCATCATCGGATAAACAAATGCAATTAATCCTTCAAATCCTACAAAACTTAAACCGTAAGCAATAGGGATGATTAAACTAATCATAATGTAATACTTTTTAGTATACGGTTTTGTAAAGCGTGCTGCGAAGGAATAAGATAAACCTAAAATCGTATTGTACATTACAGCTAACATGACGATTGAGAATACAAACGTTAATATTGGTGAAATTTGATTCGCTAATACGAGTGTTGGAATAGCTGAATCTTGAATATGTGGATATTCTGATTGTAAAGCAAAGTTAATGAGTCCAAGCAATACAAGATAGACAACCCCACCAATAAGGCCACCTAAACCAGAAACGTTACGTTTAGAAGCATCTCCGCCAATTGCAACGAGTGTACTGAATCCTACGGCGAATGCTAAGCCCCCATAGTTAAAGCCATTCCAAATCCCTTGGATTAAACTTGGTTTTTCTACTACACTGTTCACTTCTGAAAAACCAATTGATCCTTTGAATAAATAAGTTGCTGCAATAATGACAACTAAAATAATTAAAATCGGTGTTACAACACCTAAGGCGCCAACAATTTTGTTAAAGTCCATTAATAAAGTGAGGTATACAATCGCACACATAATTAATGCCCCTAGCCAAACTGGTACGCCAAAACTTTCAAAGAATGTAGAACCCGCACCTGCAATCATCGTTATTGTTACAGCATAAAGGGATAATATTAAAATATAATCGATAACTAATCCTAATTTTCTGCCGAATAAATATTCTAATGTTGTTTCATGGTTATTTGCATCAAATGCTGTACCAATTTTAGCCACTTGACGTCCGATAAACGTTAAAATCAGACCTGAAATGATAACCCCAATATAAGAATAAATTCCGTACATACTAAAGAATTGTTTAACTTCTTGACCTGTCGAGAATCCTGCACCTACGACAACGCCAACATAAGCGAAAGCAATTTTAATTGCTTCAGAATATTTGCGCATTTGTTTTGACCTCCTCATTTGCAAAACACGTTAAACATTAAACCATATTATACGTTTTATTTCAAATTTACAATCTAACTCAAAAACGCTATAACCCTTGTTATTACAAGGGTTATGCGTATCATAAAACTAATTTTATGAATGTAATTATTCACTAAAGAGAATAATAACAACTAATGATAACGCTTTATTTGTATGTTTATACATATATTACTATAATTTCGTGCTATATTCGAAATTTTTATTAAATATAATCCAAAAAAATCGTAGCAGTAGCCATCTTTTTCCTTAATATATGAAAAAGCGTTAATTATAACTTTCAATAGTTCAATCTTTGAGACGTACGAAATAGCAATAAGCTTACTTTCGAAGTTATGATTACTTTTCTGGTTTTTCATTTTTCTCTTTTGAAGCATTTGTCAATGTCCATGCTAAGACAAGTGCAATAAGGATTAAAACAAGCGCAACATAGTAGGCTACATGCATTCCTGTCGTCATTGCTTCATCTTGAACTGCTTTTGTAACATTTGAATGTTGAGCGATAGACATATTTTGGACACCTGTAACAATGCCAACAAATATCGCAATCCCGGTTGCTCCAGCGATAGGTTGCAACACATTGAATATCGCTGTCCCATGCGGATATTTTTCTTTCGGCAAAGCATTCAGTCCATTTGTACTCGCGGGCATCATAATCGCTGCAATACCAATCATTAAGACAATATATGCTACAACAAATACCAATACGGAAAGGCCAGGATGAATCGTAGTATAGAAAAACGTCACGCCTAACAATAACACAAGCCCGGGAATCACTAATTTTCGGGGCCCAAATTTATCAAAAAGATTTCCCATAAATGGTGAAAGTATTCCATTTAAAATAGCACCAGGCAATAAAATAAGGCCGGCTATTTTAGCTGAGAATCCCATCGGTCCTTGTAAATACATCGGCATTACAATTTCAGAAGCAAACATCGCCATAATGACGATAATAAAGATAATCATTCCTTTAGTGTAGTTATGATACTTTAAGACTCTGAAATCAAGAATAGGTGTTTCGAGTTGATATTGACGTCGAATAAAAAAGAAAACACAAATGATACCCACTATCATAGACACAAATATAAGTGGATTAAAAAGGCCACCTTCAGTTGCGCCCATTTTAGAAATACTGAAAATAATACCGGTAACCCCAACCGTAGAAAGAATGACTGAAAGAAAATCAATTTTAGGTCTTGTCACTTCACCTACATTTTTAAGAAACAACATCGCAAAGATAAATGTAAAAATCATAAATGGAACCATAATAAAAAAGAGCCAACGCCATCCAAGATAATCTACAATAAATCCAGATAATGTCGGTCCAATCGCTGGCGCGAACATAATTACAAAACCAAATACTCCCATTACTTTTCCTCGAATACTTTCGTCAAACAGTAGCAACATCGCATTCATAATTAAAGGAATCATCAAGCCGGTACCAATCGCTTGAATCATTCTACCTGTCAATAACATAGGAAAATTGACTGCCGAGCCTGCAATTAACGTCCCTATTGTAAAAATAACAACCAATCCTAAAAATAAACGTCGTGTTGAAAACCACTGAATAATTAATGCTGATAAAGGCGATACGATCCCCATAATCATCATGAAACCACTGGCCATCCATTGAACCGTAGTACGGGATATACCAAAATCTTTCATTAATTCATGAAGGGCAATGTTTAACAATGTTTCGTTTAAAATCATAAAAAAAGCGCCCATCAAAAATACTGTCATAACTATTCTGGAATAGTTGTTTTTTTCCATACATTTCCCCCATTTTCAAAACTGATTACACACTATACATTACCCATTTGTTCAGAATTGAAAAGTGACTGTTCTTACATTTTCTATAATGTTGCACGAAATAAAGAGACTAGGACATTGATGTCCTAGTCTCTTTATTTCGAGTGATATTATTTTGCATCTTTATAGTGACTTAAGTCGCCGAAATCAACAACGACTTGGTCCATACGTTTCGCTGTTTCTTTAAGTACATTACGCGCCACTTTATTTTCAGGGTCAATTTTTAATATCTGCTTGGCAATATCAAAAGCTTTTTTATCCGAAATGACTGGTTCAGGAATCGCGTGTAGTAATAACATTTGAAGTAAGCTTTTAACTTCTTTTCCTTCAGTCAACTTAATCGATGACTCTGCATGATAGTAAGCTGCATCTAGAGCGCCAGGTACCTCACTTAAAGGATATACAAGGAGTAAAAACGCAAGGTCATGAATTTCTGACGTTTCTTCTTGTTTGATCATATCTAAAAGACATGTGTAGTACATCACGCTTTCGTCTTCATGGGCACTAGAGATATAAGCTTCTTCAAACGCTAAGAAATCAGTCGCGGACATTAAGCTTTTAACAGCTGAAAATTCACCGTTTAAGACGTGTTTTTGAATTAATTCTTGCATAGCTTGTCCTCCTGAATTTGCACCTCATAATAATTACATTTATTCTAACATAAATTTAAACAAATTGCTTGTTTGTATGATATTAATTTTTTAAATTGTCTTTCAGGAAATCATCATAACATCTTAAGTTAGAACCGTATAGCGTTTAGTGTAAAAACAACATATTTTATCAAAATTGACGAACACGATACATTAAATATAAGAAGTAAGGTGCACCGATAATCGCAGCAATGACACCAGCTGGGAGGCCATTAGGTTGCAATAAGACTTGACCAATATTATCCGACACCACAAGCAAGATCCCTCCTATTATCATCGCAAGAGGTAAGAAACTTTGATGTCTCGGTCCAATGATAGACCTTGCAATATGTGGCCCCATCAATCCAATAAAACCAATCGCGCCAGCAACTGAAACTGCAACAGAAGATAATAAAATTGCTGCTAAAACTAATATTACACGTTGACGATTGAGCGAAACCCCCAAAGCAACGGCAATGGTATCATCTGTATTTAATATATTAAGTGTTTCTGCTTTATATAATATCACTGGAATGATGATGACTAACCAAGGTAAAAATGCCCACACAAATGGCCAAGTGTCGCCCCATATATTCCCTGCTAGCCAAGCCGAAATAAATTCAGACTGGCTTTTATCAAAAGATGAAACTAATGTGAGCGCGCCTCCTGAAAGTGCTGCAGAAAGACCTATACCCACTAATACCATACTCTCAGGCGATAGGCCTTTTTTACCTTCATAGCTAAAGTAAAAAAGAAATAATGTGACGACCAATCCTCCAATTAAACTTACAAGAGGCAACATATATACAAAGTCGTCGGCTTTAATTTGACCAATCGCAATAAATAACGCAATCGCAAAACCGCTTCCTGCATTAATACCTAAAATACCAGGTTCCGCAAGCGCATTCCTCGTGACCCCTTGTAAAATCGCACCACTTAAGCTAAGCGCGATACCTGCAAATAAAGTAATCATTAAACGAGGCAAACGAAATTCGACAAGTATCAATTGTGAAGCACTGTCACCGAACCCTAGCAACGTTTGCCATACTTGTTG
Organism: Staphylococcus ratti; assembly: GCF_020883535.1. Lineage (NCBI taxonomy): Bacteria > Bacillati > Bacillota > Bacilli > Caryophanales > Staphylococcaceae > Staphylococcus > Staphylococcus ratti. Next base: position 1,997,027 of record NZ_CP086654.1, read on the forward strand.
AAATGTCATACGATACTCACCAGTCATAAGATTGAGGATGATACATATCAATAATATGACGCTACTTATTAACAAAGCTACACGTCGCTTCACTTTCACTTTTGATTCAATCAATATAGACGCCCTCCTTTTTTAATAAGGTATAAAAAGAAAGGCACACCAATAAACGAGATGATGGCACTCATAGGTGCTTCTCCAAGCAATCTCGCTAATATATCGGCCGCTAAAACGAGCGCCCCCCTAAGACAGCTGAGAGAGGTAATATTTTCTCGTACTCAGTTCCAATGAGAAAGCGTACCAAATGCGGGACGATAAGACCTACAAATGCGATTTGTCCTACCATCGCAACAGAAATTCCCGCTAATAACATCGTTAGCAGTAAAGCAACAATACTTATCATTTTAGTATTTTGCCCCAATCCTTTGGCTATCGATTCACCTAAACTCAATATCGTCAATTGACGTCGCATGAACATTAACGCAATCATCGCTATGATGACCAAAGGGACACTTATATACAAATGGTGCCAAGTTGTGCTAGAAATTCCGCCTGCATTCCAAAAATTAATGGACTGATTAAGACGGAATAATAAAGCTACGCCTTGACTTAGCGCGGTCAATAGCGCACTGACTGCAGCGCCTGCAAGAATCAAACGCATCGGATTGAAGCCATCGCGTCTTGCAGAACCAATAGTTAAAACTAAAGTACCGCCAAAAATAGCTCCCAAAAAACTAATCATGATTAAAACGATGAAAGGTGCCCCTGGGTAAAAAGCAAAAGCCACTGCTAAAGCAAACGCAGCCCCAGCGTTTAAACCGATTAAACTTGGGTCTGCGAGTCCATTTTTCGTCACACCTTGAACGACAGCACCTGATACTGCCAAAGCCATACCTACTAGCATAGCTCCAACATCTCGAGGTAAACGAATTTCTACTATCACATTATGCGCTGGGTTAGAAGCATCATAATGAAAAATTGCATGCCATATCGTTTGTACTCCGACATGTGTCTCTCCTAATAAAATAGAAGCAATAAAAGCGAAAAACAATAAACTGAGCGCAATAACGAGATAAAAAGTAAATCGAAATTGATGGTTGACCGTCTCTTTCATTTTTATTCCTCTTTCGTTAAATTACTTAACTTTTTCATAATGTTTGCACAGTAAATTATACGTCACAAGCATCGGTTTTCCTGTACGCGGATCTATACTTAATTCCGCATCTATGTTAAACACTTCTTCAAGAATTTGATTCGTTAAAACATCGTGTGTTTCACCTTGCTTAACAATATCGCCTTTTTTCATTGTAATTAAATAATCAGAAAAGCGAATCGCCTGGTTAATATCATGTAAAACCATCACAATCGTTGTATTATGCTCACGATTAAGCTCCTGTACCAACTCCAAAATTTCAAGTTGATGTGAAATATCTAAATAAGTTGTCGGCTCATCAAGAAAAATAATATCTGTTTTTTGCGCAAGCGCCATAGCAATCCATACGCGTTGGCGTTGGCCACCACTTAAATCATTCACCGCACGATGCTTAAAATCATACGTCCCTGTAACACGCATCGCCCACTCAATTTCCTTTTTGTCTTCTTCTGATAAGCGGCCGAATCCTTTTTGATGTGGAAAGCGTCCATATGAAACGAGTTCAGCTGCAGTAAGTCCGTCTGCGACATCAGGAGATTGTGGTAAAATCGCAATCTTTTTCGCAATTTCCTTAGTTGCTTGTGATTGAATATTTTTACCATCCAAATAAACTTCACCACTTTTAGTATGAAGTAAGCGAGATAAAGCTTTTAACAATGTGGATTTCCCACATCCGTTCGGTCCGATGATTGACGTAATTTTCCCATCAGGAATCGCAACATCCAAATTGTCGACAATGACACGGTCGCCATATCCTATTGTCACTTCTTTTCCTGTTAATCTACTCATCGTCATCCTTCTTTCTATACTTGCTATTGATTTAGCATTCATTTATATAATATCAGTATTTATAGCACTAATTGAGAATCATTTTCACGTTTGTTCATTATATCATTTTTTAACATGCTTTTCTATTTGAAATTTGTCAATATAAAAAAGTATAGGATGACGATAGTGTGCACTTTCACTTCGTCATCCTATATTCATATCTTTTCAGTTCAATGATCATTATATTTGCTATTGTTAATTATAAACCGTTAATCTTCCACTAAAAAACCATTCCCATAAACATCACGTACATCATGAACTACTACAAACGCATTATGATCGATTTTGCGTATCAATCGTTTTGTTCTTGAAAGTTGTGTTTTGCTTATCACTGCATAAAGTACGTCTGTTTCTTGTTTAGAAAAATAGCCGCGTCCGTTTAAAATTGTGACACCACGACCGATATCTTCGTCTATCATTTTAGCAACACGATCAGGTTCTTTAGAAATAATTGTGACCGCTTTTTTAGGATTTAAACCTTCTATAACAAAATCAATCACTTTTGTCCCAATATATAAACTAATTAATGTAATGAGGACGCGATCTAAAGGAATGACAGTGAGTGAAATCATTACAACAATGAAATCGAAAAAAAGTAACGCATAAGGTGTGCTTACATCTAAATATTTATTAGCAATACGCGCTAATATTGTTGTTCCCGCTGTTGTACCTCCTGCTAATATAATGACACCAATGCCTAAACCCACTGTTAATCCACCAAACACAGCATTAACTAAAATATCGTCTGCTTTCACATGCCACGTTTCCGTTAAACTTAAAAAGACAGAAATCAATACCGTCGCGAAAACAGTTAAATACATACTTCGTTTACTTAAAAACTTATATCCAATCGCAATCAGTACCGCATTTACAATAAAGTTAGTCCATGCAGGTGAGATGTCAAAAGCATAGTATAAAATGATTGCTAAACCTGTGACGCCACCTTCACCAAGGTCCCCCGAAATGATAAACACATTGACACCTGCCGCAAAAATAAAGCTGCCAATAATAACTAAAATCAAGTCCCTTACCGTTCTTTTCACACCATCATCCCCTTATTCATTTTTCATATCTATTAACACTAGCCATATTATCACAATTTCGCGCATTAGCGTACCCCAGTTACTACAGTGGCGATAGAGGTAAATATGATGCCAAACATAAAGCACGCTTAATCATGCAAAATATATCCTTTACACTTCATTTCGTTTAAATATCTCCATCGAAAATCTAAGCGCTAATTAGCTATCAACACTAATATTACATCATACTTTAATGATAAGATTAAAAAATTTTATAAATTTCTGAATTTTTAGTTTACTAATAGACTATTTTTCTGTATAATAAGAATTACCTTATTTGTTGCAAGTCAACAAGAGGCCATCTCCTTTGTGTTGTTTATAGTAAGAGAGATTTTTGCTCATTAGTTGATATTTTGCTCGAGTATCAACCAATTATTCATTTCCCGTCAAGGCAGTTCGGCAATAGCTGAGCTGTCTTTTTTATGTAAAAATAAGGGAGCGGGACAGAAATCTATTTGATTTCGTCGTCCCGCCCCCACAAGGCTGACTAGGATTGAAGAAGCTAGCAAGCGCAGTTCAATCCAGTCAGCTACTGTGCTCTTTTATTTTAACGCTCTACCTATGATGCGGGACAGAAATCTATTTGATTTCTGTCACACGCTTTATATTGCTTTTACCAAGCAAATAAACCTACAAATCCTGCAGTTAATAACGAAACTAAAATTCCCGAAAGTAACATCATTGGTACATATTTTGAGACAAAGTCGGATGTAGATTCTTTAACGATACCTTTCAACGTTCCAATAATCATGCCGACTGTTGAGAAGTTTGCGAATGAAATTAAGAATGTTGCAATAATAGCACGTCTATGAGGATTGTAATCTTGAATATGTCCCATTACGTCTCTCATAACTACAAATTCATTCGTTACAATCTTTTTCGCCATTTGTTGTGCGACCACCCAAGCCTCATCGAATGGTAAACCAAGTAATAAAGCAAAAGGATACATAAATAAACCAAGAATTTGGTCTAAACCAATACTCCCTTTAACATGGAATAACGTCGCGATACCACCTGAAATAAGATGAATTAAACGATCGATAAGTTCTGCTAACGCTACGAAACTAATTACAAAAGCAATGATGATTAACACTAATTTACCGGCATTTAAGACCGAGTCTCCTAAAAACGAGAAGAACGGTTGTCGTTTTTCGTTCGTCCGCAACTCATAAATGACATCTTCATCTACGTCAATATGTACTGGATTTAAAATAGAAGCTACAATCATCGCATTAATAATATTTAAAGGAATTGCTGTTAACACAAGTTCTCCCGGTAACATTGTGACATAAGCTCCTACAATAGCACCTGAAACTGAACTCATCGACATCATTGCAATCGTGAGCACACGTGCATCATTAATGCGTTTAACCTGTTCACTCGATACTGCGATTGCTTCAGTATTTCCTAAAAACATCATTTCAATACCAAAAAAAGCCTCAAATTTAGGTTGCCGTGTAATTTTGGCTAAAACCCAACCTACACCACGCATAAAAAATGGTAAAATTCGTAAATACATTAAAACATCAAATAATGGTACTACTAAAAGTATTGGAAACAGCGCAGCTACAGCCATATCCATATCGCCTACCGTCCAACTCTTGAAAGCAAAGCCAACACCAGAAAATGCTGCATCAATGACCCATGAAATACCTGCTGCTGCCAATTCAACCGCCTTCGTTCCTGCTGGAAAATACACAAATAGCCAAGCGAGGAATAAATTCAAAAGCACTAAAATTCCAATTGAACCCCATTGAATATTTTTGCGATCTCTTGAAAACAGTGCGGCTATACCTATAAATACCAATAACCCAATTATGTTGATAATTAAATACATAGGTTTAAACCCTATCCTTTCTATGTTTTTAAACACTTCAAGTATACCACGCACTTTTATTACTGAGAATATCTTTTTAAATGTATGGGTTTTTAATACTTGACAATTTAGAGAACATTTTTAAGACCAAATAAAATTAGACACGTTACAAATACATAAAGAGAAAAAACTGTCACTAACATTCCATACAAAAGCTATTGTAAAAAAGTATCAATGCGTATATAATTTTGTTGAAAATGATTATCATTAACACTTATGGAATGGGTGGTTTTTATGACACATGTGGCAAACGCCGAAATTGGCGTATCTTATAAAGTAACCACATTGAATATGAACAATACTAATTTGAAGCACCGCCTACGTGCTTTAGGTTGTATCGAAGGATGCCAATTACAAGTTCATCAAAAAGGCCTTTTTAAAGGGCCTTGTACAATCAATATCAACGGACAACATATTTCTATACGTCATTGTGATGCGTGTAAAATCTGTTTGGAGTACTGTCATGACTAATGCATATTATATATTAGGCAACCCAAATGTAGGTAAAACATCATTATTTAACGCACTAACAGGCTCCTACGACTACGTAGGCAACTGGAGCGGTGTTACTGTCGAAAAGAAAGTAGGACAATTAAAAGACCATGTGGGTCATCTGATTGATTTACCAGGGCTTTATGATCTTGTACCTATTTCACGTGATGAAACTGTAGTTACTGAATCGCTCCTCAATGACACGTTTGACGGTATGATTAATATTATTGATGCCGCTCAAATTAAACGAAATTTTAATTTAACAATACAGCTCTTAGAATATGGCGCACCTTTAATCATTGGATTGAACATGGTGGACGTCGCAAGTCAGCGTGGAATTCAAATTGATTATCAAAAGCTTATGCGCAAACTCCATCTTCCTGTCATTCCTGTTATTGCTCGTACAGGAAAAGGAAGTAGTGACATGCTGCACGCATTAACCGATACACATATGACGCCACGTCGTCCGTTAGTCATCCAATATGGTCCTACACTTGAAGCTCTAATTTCAGAAGTTATCGCACACATCCCAGAAAATTATCCATTGGAACGTAAACATTATCGTTTCATAGCCATCCAGTACATCTTAGACAATCCAATTATTAAAAATTCTTTTGATCAGCCGCTTCAAAATAAGTTAGATCAACATATTTCATCTTTTGTGCAAACACACGCTATTGATGTCGAAAAAGAAATATTATCCAAACGCCAAAACTATATTGAAGCCTTACTACAAGATGTTGTAGCCTACCCTACACAATCAAAATATCATCTTACTGAACGTATCGATGCATTATTAACGCATAAAATTCTAGGCATCCCTATATTTCTTGCTTTAATGTGGTTAATCTTTCAAATTACGTTTACTTGGGTTGGAACACCACTTTCAGATCAATTAGATGAATTTTTTGGAGGGCCATTAACTGATTTCGTGAAACATTCAATGGAGACTCTAGGCATTTATGCACCGATTCAAGCATTGGTTACAGATGGAATTATCGCAGGTGTCGGAAGTGTCCTTGTTTTCGTTCCTCAAATACTCGTTTTGTTTTTCTTTATTTCATTATTAGAAGATTCCGGTTATATGGCGCGTATTGCAGTCATTATGGATAGAATTATGGAAAATTTTGGTTTAAATGGAAAATCATTCATTCCTATGATTATCGGCTTTGGTTGTAACGTCCCAGGAATTATGGCAGCACGTAGCATTGAAGAAGAAAAAGAGAGATTGATTACGATATTGATTACACCATTTATGTCATGTTCTGCGCGTTTACCGGTGTATGGTTTGTTTGTAGCTGTATTTTTTGCACAACATCAAGCGCTCATTGTCTTAAGTCTTTACGTTTTGGGGATTGTTGCGGCATTAGTCGTGAGTTATATCTTGTCCAAAACACTGTTGAAAAAAGATACATCTATTTTTGTCGTCGAACTCCCCCCTTATCGCATGCCATCGATTAAAACATTATGGCGAAGTACATGGGAAAAAGGAAAAGGATTTGTTAAAAAAGCCGGCACATTTATCTTTGCAGGTTCGGTTATTATTTGGTTATTAAATTATGTAGGTCCGCACGGTTTAGATGTTCCAGTAGACCAGAGCTTTTTACATTCCATCGGCACAATACTTTCCCCTCTGTTAACACCTTTAGGCTTTAACAGTTGGCAAGCGGCTGCAACGTTAATTCCAGGTTTCCTTGCAAAAGAAGTTATTGTTAGCGCTATGGCCATTATTTATGCCGTCAATGACGACGCTTTAGTTTCCACAGTTTCATCACATTTTACAGCACTTTCTGCTTATAGCTTTATGGTCTTTATTTTACTTTATACACCTTGTTTAGCTACAGTAGCAGCAATTCGTAAAGAAACGACTTCTTGGAAATGGACATTACTTGGCGTTATTTACCCGATCACTATCGCCTATCTCTTATCTTTCATTATTTATCAAGTAAGTACACTCATTTTTTAGGAGGTTATTACAATGACTGTATTAATTAATCTATTATTCGTTCTTGTCATCATCAGTTATTCTATTTACGTTTTAGTACGTCACTTTAAAAAAGCCAAACAAGGCCACTGTCGTGCTTGCGATATGGATGGTCACTGTGACACCTCCTCATTGCCTAAACATCTACAAAAATAAAAAGAGTGATGATTGTAATCTTTGAATTTACCAGCAAAATTCAATATGCAATCATCACTCTTTTCAATTAAGTTGTTAAGTTTTGTGTTTCTACAAAATGTTGGTATTTCTCATGAGTTTTCATGAGTTCTTCGTGTTTTCCTGTTCCTGTCACACGACCTTGGTCTAAAAATATAATTTGACCTGCTTTTTTAATCGTTGATAAGCGATGAGCAATAACCACAGTCGTACGATTTTCCATTAAAACATCTAGTGCTTCTTGGATTTTACGCTCGCTTTCACTGTCTAAATTGGCCGTTGCTTCATCTAATAATAAAATATCTGGGTCTTTAATAAAACTTCGAGCAATATCAATACGTTGTCTTTGTCCTCCCGACAACTTCAATCCTCGTTCTCCTACAATCGTGTCGTAGCCTTGTTCAAATGCAGAAATAAATTCGTGACAATTGGCAAGTTTCGCATAATGTTCAAGCTCTTCTTGCGATACTTCTCGCTCTACGCCATATAACATATTATCTCGAATTGTGCCGTTCATCATGGCATTAGTTTGCATGACGTAGCCTATTTTATGGCGCCAATCACTTAAACTAATATCATAAATGGATTGTTGATTGTATTTAATGTCACCAGCTTCAATTTCATACATTCGTTCAATCAAGCTAAACAAAGTACTCTTCCCTGATCCTGATGGCCCTACAAACGCTGTTACCGCACCACGCTGAATATTAAATGAAACATCTTCTAATATTGGTTTGACATCATATCGAAATGATACATGTTCAAAAGTGAGATCACCATGAGCTAATTGATACGTTTTATCTTTAGCTTCAATGATTTCTAAAGGTTCATGTAGTATTTCATAAATACGACTGCTTGCCCCTACCGCTTTTTTATAATCTGTCACTAATGTTGAAAGATTAACTAAAGGGATAGACAGGTTAAGCACATAAAAAATCATGGCTACAAGTGACCCTGCAGAAATCGCCCCTGATGAAATACGTAAACCACCAAAACCTAAAATCATGCCAAGTGTGATCAACATGATAATTCCAGAAATCGGCTGAATTATCGCCGCAATTTTGGCTTGCTTTAAACCAAGTTTATAAATTTCATCTAAATTATGACGCGCTTTATCTAACTCATAGTGTTCTGTATTAGACACTTTGACTAAACGCATTTCCGTTAATACACGTCCAAGCAAACCACTAAAATTTGCAATTTCATTTTGGGTGCTCGTTGAAATTTTTTGCATGATTTTACCTAATGGCGTAATGATTAATGCAAAAAGTGGGATAGTAATAAATGTTAAAAGTGTCATTTGCCAATCTAAGACGAACAGCATAATTAAAGAACCAATCACTGTGATAACCGCTGGAAAGAAACTAGGTAATTTTTGCGAAATGAAGTCATTGATTACTTTTGTATCATCTGTTAAACGACTCATTAATTGGCCACTTTCGTTTTTATCAAAAAAAGGCATTTTTAAGTGAATGATGTGTCTCCACAATACTGAACGGATAGCATAAATCACTTTTTCACCTATTTTGTTTAATAAATAATAACCTAGACCACTTAATATCGCATTGAGAAGAAAAACGAACACGAGCGTGACAATAAACTTTGGATCAAGTGAAGTAAAGGTGAAATCATCTACCATGCGCTTTGTAAACCAAGGCACGAGTAACCCTGACAAACTTCCCAATGATGCAATTGCCACCGCCACAATAATCAAACCTACTGGCCAGGAAATTTTCTTTAGTAAATAGATCAGTGGATTTTTTTTATTCATAACTCAATACCTCGTCAATAATTTTTCATAGGAGAGCAAGTCTTCCCTCACACAGACGTCGCACTAACAGACGTCTCATACATTTTGAATCTCATATTACTGCCCAGTGATTCAACACGCTTCATCGCGCTATAAATGTGTAGCCGTTGTCTTAGTTGAAAGTATGCTTCTATCAAAGGAAATGTACCGTACACACCTATTATAACTAACCTACGCGTAGAGCTAAGTGATACTTTCGAATAGTATACGTCTCTATCGCGCTCTAGATTATGACGACAAAATTACTTTAAAATCAATGTCTATGTTACTCCCTATGTTATTTTGCGAACTATCTCTCTAGAGACATACCTCTTGCAAAAAAACTGTGGTAAAATAGACTTTCAGTTGTTATAAAAAAAGTGCCATCACCGTTGAAGGAGTACATAATGAAAAAAGTAATTCTGAGTATTTTAGTTGTATTCTTCGCTACAACTATTATAACACCTTTTACCAAAGCAAATACAGCCTCACCTGTAGATATCGCTAATCAATATGGCTACGGCGTTAGTTATGCTTTTCAGCCTGAAGGTCTTGTAAATATTAGCGAAACTGGACAAATTCTTTATCAATATCAAGACCAACAAAAATGGTATCCTGCGTCAATGACAAAGTTAATGACGATGTATCTCACTTTAAAAGCCGTGAAAGCTGGCGACTTGAGCCTTAATGATACCGTAAAGATAACGGACACACATTACCGAATGTCTACATTGCCAGAGTTAAGCAATACCAAACTCTATCCTGGTGAAACTTACACGATTGCAGAATTGCTACAAATTACAGTTTCAGCTTCAAGTAATGCAGCGTCTTTAATTCTTGCTAAAAAAGTATCTGGCTCTACGTCAAAATTTGTAGATGATATGAACCAAACTGCTAAACAACTAGGGATGACGAAAACGCATTTCGTTAACCCCACTGGCGCAGAAAACTATCGCTTACTGGACTTCGTCCCTGAAAAATATAAACACGAAACTTCCTCAGTATCTACGCCACATGATTATGCTATTTTAGCCCAACATACAGTAAAAGATACACCTAAGATATTAGACTTTACAAAACAAATTGCACCCACACAACATGGCGTGACTTATTACACATTTAATGACTTGTTGGAGGGTGGCGATATGAGTCTCCCTGGTACTGATGGACTCAAAACTGGCTCAAGTGACCTTGCAGATTACAATAACACATTAACGACTAAACGTGGAAAATTTCGTATTTTCCATGTCATTATGGGCGCTGGCGATTACAAAAATCTTGGCGGAGAAAAAGAACGTAACATGATGAGCGCCAGTACAATTAATGCTTCATTCGACCAGTACGCATATAAGAAAATCTTGTCTAAAGGCGAACACAAAATCAATGGCAAAAACTATTACGTTACCGAAGATTTATATGACGTCGTCCCTAAAAATATGTCCAAACCTTATCACCTTATGATTGAACAAGGCGAAGTGCACTTACAATATGAGCGACAATTTATCTCGAAAGCGTACGGACCACCAAAAGTAACTGTAGAAAAGCCTATTATTTATGAATCCAAGTCTTTTGTCATGAGTTCATGGCAAGCTCATCCAATCTTAACGATTCTCGGATCATTATTCTTAGTCGGTTTCTTATCTGTTATCATTTATTATTTACTCTCTTTAATATTTAATCGTCGCAAATAACGTCTACTCAGGACACTATTACGTATTCTAATAAAAGCCATCAAAATTTTGATGGCTTTTTATTATAACTAACTCACTCTCTAATCATAAATTAAATAACAAATCTTGCTACATTTCATTCTTTTATTTGTTTCCTCATCAGTAAACAGGTCCAGAAATTCCTCATTGATATTTAACCTATAATGATATCACTCTATTATTGTTTATAATTTTCACATGCCTTTGCTTCAATTATTTCGTATCTTTCACATATTTTCCGAAGAATAACACTTCAATCTTTAATAAAAAAATAGAGTCAGGAATCCCGTCCTAACTCTATTTTGCATCTTTGCCATATAATTCTTTTTTAATTTGTGTTGTTGAGATACCTTCTGTACGTTTAAGATAAATAACTTCACATTTATCTTTAAGGAAGTCAAACTCACCTTCCCAATCGTGTCCCATTACAAAGGTGTCAATTTCATATTTTTCAACATCTGTTTCTTTTTGAGACCAGTCATTTTCAGGAATGACTAAATCTACATAACGAATAGATTCTAACATCATCTTTCGTTGTTCGAAATTATAATAAGATTTTTTATTTTTAATGCGATTAAATTCATCACTAGATAGTGCAACAACGAGATAGTCTCCCATTTCCCTTGCACGGCGTAATAATTCGATATGTCCGTAGTGTAAAAGATCATACGTTCCATAAGTTATGACTCGTTTCACATTTACGCCTCCTTAATATTTTTAATCTAATCTTTACATATGATAAAAGTATAGCATGTGAAAATTACATACACAATTAGAAATCTCTATTTATAATTATATTATTTTACATGTAAGTATTTATTTAATCGAGTCAATACTATTCACGTGAAATCTTTTGCATATTTTGAATCTACACGACTTATATTTTTGTCAGACGGTCCACATAAATTGCGATTTGGTTCAATGTAGACGGTTTGTTATATTCATGCCAATCTTCAAATAATGGTTTTAAGTTATATTGTTTAAGGCGTTGGTAAATATCCTTTTCTCTATACACTTTGTAACGGATAGGGATATTATAAAAATACGTATTTAATCCTCGTGCCTTTTCATAAGTTTGTTCATCATACACATAAAACAACGTCGGCTTTTGAATTAAACTCGCTTCAATTGGTAATGAACTATAGTCTGAAATGATAACGTCTGCGAGTACGATTAGCTCAAACACAGACAATCCATAATCGTCTGACGCTGTTTGAACAGCTGGATGGTAATGCGTTAAAAGTGTATATTCTGGCAACGCTGCTTCAAACGCTTTTTTATTTAAAATTCGATTGGTCATGCCGTCTTCTCGATATGTAGGCAAATAGACCGCAATTTTTCCACCAAGCCCCAATTCAGCCTTAAGCTGTTCTTGATGTGCTTCTATATCCGTTTGGAAATATCGAGATAGCCTGGGGACCCCAAAATTGACAAGTTGTTCATAGTTAGCACCAAATGCATGCTGAAAACACGTCGCCATTTGAGCGCTTCCAACCAAATATTTATCCGTCGCTTCATAGACTTTTTCGTATTGCCTGACCATTTTAACATTATCATGATTAACTGCACGATCTTTGAAACCAAATTGTTTCAAAGCGCCCGCTGCGTGCCATGTTTGAATAACCGTTTGACCCTCTTTCTTCGCAAAACCGGCCATTAATAAATACAAATTATCAATAAAAATGACTTTGGCATTTGCCATTGCACATAACTGTCTTAAAACATTAATTGGACGCATTTTATAGCTCGATATACCTTCAATATTTTTTAATGCATTCAGATGCTCTCGTTTAGCAAATACTGTCACTCGAAATCCTTGCTCATTTAATTTTTGAATGAGAGGAAAAAGATCCTCTTTAAAGCTCATTAATACTACGACATGATTGGCATCTATACTTCGTTTTTGAAAGAAAAGCATCAAAAAACGAAGCACATTCATGTAACACTCTTTAAGCCAATAGCGTATCATTTCGATGCACCGCCTTATATGATTTGTTTATAGAAAAAAGCTGGACAACATGTGCGCCAGCCTTCATTAAAGTATTGACAATGAATGACTGAACAAAATTGCGCTTAAATTTCTTTTTTTCGAGTCATCCTTGCCGGTATGGCATTACGAAATTCCATTTATAAATAAAATTTCTACCCATCCCTACTCATTATTATGCTTCTTTGTATCATTACATAAAGTCTGCAAAGTGATCTCTGTAGCGCATATGCAACATCGACCCAACAACAAAGAATACTACTGTAACAAATATGTTATATAAAGCGAGTTCCCCATGCTCAATAAAATACCATTCATGGAATAATATTGCCGCACGATAACTCTCTGCAATGAAATAAATTGGATTAAACATCATAATCTTTTCTGGCAACGAACCTGGTTTAGGTACCCAAAGTATCGGTGACGCATAGAAAAGAACCCTTAATAAAGCTTGCATCGCCATTTGCGTATCTCGCACGAGGACACCTAATGTAGAAGTCAACAATGCGATAGAAGTTGTAATCAAATACGCAAACGGGATATATATAATTAATTGGATAATATATATAGAAGGTGGAATCCCAACAACGGTACATAATGCAACAATCGCAAACACCAGTACAAGATGTCCGTATAACTTACTTGTCACAATATAAGTCGGGATAATGGATAGTGGGAAATTCATTTTCGCCACTTGACCATACTTCATCGTAATGGATTTTGTCCCTTCTAAAATCCCTTGATTGATAAAGAACCACATGCTAATGCCAACGAGTAACCAATAAATAAATGGAATGCCATCAATCGGATGATTGCTTCGAATTCCAAAACCAAAGACAAACCAATATACCATAATTTGAATAACCGGGTTTATGATTTCCCACGCTAAACCCAGATAATTATTATGGTTTGTGATTTTCAGTTGGAACTGTGCTAAACGTTGAACAAGATAAAAACTCTTTACGTGCTCTGTTAGCACGGTTAAAACAGATTTCATAACTGACCACGCTTTCACATGCGACAATGCATGGACGTCCAATACACAAAAATAAACTCCCACTTTATTTTTAGTTTGACCCACTCGTGTATATCGCATATTCTTTAATTGAAATAATGAATTGCTTTAAGTAAAATTAATCATTGTATCCTTAAATAATTTACAATAGCTTTACAAAATAAACAACTAATTAGTAATATGATTATAATCTAAAATTAATGTTAGATGAAAGTCAAACAAACAAAGATTATTAAATCTATATATATCAAATTCATGATATTGTAAAAATTATGTACAATGCATTCTCTCACCATTTCAACTAGACCATGTGGTCTCTTAACACGAGACACACCGCATTCAATTTCACTCACAATTCATCCGCGAGGTGCAAACGCGGATTAAACATTTTAAGTTAGGAATGTTGAACAATGAAACCAACAGTAAATATTGATCACGTCACAAAGGAATATCGCATCTATCGTAACAATAAAGAGCGTATTAAAGATGCTTTATGGCCAAAAAATAAAAACAAAACCTTTTATGCTTTAAAAAATATTTCTATACAAGCGTATGCTGGCGATGTCATCGGCTTAGTTGGCATTAATGGCTCCGGAAAATCAACGCTCAGCAACATGATAGGTGGCTCACTCACCCCTACGCATGGTCGCATTGATAAAGCTGGCGATGTCAGTGTCATCGCAATTAATGCAGGGTTAAATGGTAACTTAACTGGGATGGAAAACATTGAGTTTAAAATGTTATGCATGGGATTTAATAAGCATCAAATTAAAGCTCTTACACCGCAAATCGTTGAATTTAGTGAATTAGGTGAATTTATTTATCAACCTGTTAAAAAATATTCAAGCGGTATGCGTTCAAAACTCGGTTTTTCTATTAGTGTAACCATTAATCCTGAAATTCTAGTGATAGACGAAGCCCTTTCTGTAGGTGACCAAACATTCACACAAAAAAGTTTAAAGAAAATATATGAGTTCAAAGAAGCTGAGAAAACAATCTTTTTCGTTAGCCATAACCTCCGACAAGTCCGTGAATTCTGCACAAAGATTGCGTGGATTGAGGCAGGTCGCTTGAAAGATTTTGGTTCAGTAGATGATATCTTGCCTAAATATGAAGCTTTCTTGAAAGACTTTAAGAAAAAATCCGTTGCTGAACAAAAAGCATTTAGAAAGCAATTAGACGAAAATCGTTTTGAAATCAAATAAGGTGAATACGTAAGCGCAACTAAGATAATGACGCATCATATTGCGTTTTCGCACTTCGCCTCTCTATACACCTTATCTATTACGCTTTACCCTATAACAGTCACGATCATACATTTAAGCATCAATAACAAAAACGTATTTCCACAAAGTTAAACGGAAATACGTTTTTTATGTTTTAAAATATTTTTGTTTAAAAACAGCGAGTACAAATTTTGGAATACGTTTAAAACGATGGATTCGTTTAATATCTGTAATGCCTCTGTAAACCCATTCTAGGTTTAATGCGCGCCAAATGTAAGGCGCACGCTTTACTTCGCCACTAAAGACATCAATCGAGCCTCCAACTCCCATCATCATTGTATGATCAAAATGATGGCGATGATGTTGAATCCATTGTTCTTGTTTAGGGTATCCCATTCCAACGAAAATAAAATCTGGATTAAACGCACGAATGGCTTCAACAACTTCTAAATCTGTAACATCGATAAAACCATGATGTGTTTGTATTTCTAAATTAGGATACTTGCGTTTAATACGGCGTGCCGCTTTCTCCACTACTGGAGATGTTGCCCCAAGTAAGAAAACTTTTCGATGTTCAATATCAGCTATGTCTAAACAATGTTCCATCACTTCAATACCAGGCACTCTCTCTTGCAATGGTTGCCCTAGAATACGTGCAGCTTTTACGATTCCCGTACCATCGGGAATAATATAATCTGCTTTGTTAATAATACTTTGGTACATCGGCTCTTCAGAAGCATAATGAACAATTTCTGGATTCGCTGTAACTACAAAAAGATTGTGTGTTGTAGATGTGTGCATGTACCGTAAAATGTGTTCACGCATATCTAGTAATGTGACGTTATCGAACATGATATCTAATACTTGAACTTGTGCTTTAGCTTTTTCAAGTGGATATTCATTTTGTGTCGAAACGATTTCATGACTAGGTAAAGCGTGCTCTTTTTTTATATCTGGCAACACTTTCACCACAGTCTCACCTTCATTCCTTCGATATATTTACATAATTTTTACATATCATTTATGTAACTTTAACATATTTTATACTTAAATCAAGTTAAATAAACATTTTTAATACTAAAGTATGAGCTATTAAAATAAAAGGTCTATAAGTTTATTGTTACTCTTAATCACAATTTCAAATTCATTCAATCTTATCCATATCAACTAAAAACTGTACTATCCTCTCTGTTAAACGCTAAAAATGGATTAAAGCCGCTGCTTTAAGTGATTAAAAATTATTTTGAATTGATGATATAGTTGAATATAATGATGAGAAGACGTAATACACTCACTGTAAGTTCACGCTTACTGTCTTAAGAAGCTATCAAGGACGATATATTAAATTAATAAAGCTTCCAGAAAATACGTCTGAAGTCTATAGTCAAAATGTTTTAATTTCTCATATACTAAATCTAATTATGTTTAGAAAGGACGAGCTACATGCCAGAACAAACATGGCTCATCTCACCTGTTCCAATATCTATCATTTTGTTATTCGTTGTCACACTGCTCTATTTAATCAGTCATTATTATCAAAATCGCCCAATATTTTCTGTTATAGATATTGTCTTAAATTATATTCCTGTTTTAACACACGAGTTTGGTCACATTCTTTTTAATCGTTTAAGTGGCGGAAAAGCAGTTGATTTTGTTGTGGTAGTGAAACGTAGCGAAAGAAAAGCTACAGGCCAACAAGGCTACGCTATTACAAAATCACGTTCACGTTTAGGCCAAATATGGACCACTTTAGGGGGCTATGTCATGCCTCCATTTATGTTAAGCGTAGGATTAATTCTTCAAAGTAAAGGTTACGGCGCTTTATTTATATTGTTTTATATATTCATATTTCTTTATTTTACCTTTGTTACTTCACGTAAAATAACACCTATCCTAATTATATTATTTTTAAGTTTAACGACGTATCTAGGTATACAATCTGAAAACTTAACGAATTATTCTTTCATTTATATGTTAATTTATCATTTTTTACTCGGTACATTATTAGGGGAAGTGATACAATCAACTGTATCGATTGCCCAACTCACATTCGCAAGGCCAAAACCGTCTTGGGATGGTAGCGCGTTAAGCGCATTGACGCACATTCCAACACTATTCTATTCAAGTATTTGGGTGATACTGAACTTCACGAGTCTCTATTTTCTTTTTCAACAATTATTTGCTTAATAACGAGGGGGACAACGAAATCTGATGTATTTCGTTGTCCCCCTCATTGTTATGCTATTTTTTCTGCAAAAATGACTTGCGCATTTTGATAACTTAAAATGACTGTTTGTTGGCCATTTTTTATTTCAAGCATTTGATTGATGTCATCTTTACTTACAATTTCTATCGTATCGCCGATTTGAATTGTTTTGCTAGACAAATAAATTAAAAGTTCTGATTTATCTCTTACACGTCTTAAAATTACCTTATCACCCGCTTCAAAATCAATTAAAGGGGTATTGTAACGTTCTTCAAAATCATGACTTCTCGGAATCGTACCGCCATGCGGACAAGTTTCTGGATAATTAAGCAACTCATCTAAACGTTTGACGAATAAGTTTGACACTCGATGTTCTAAAACTTCCGCTTCCTCGTGAACTTCTTCCCATGTATAATTCATAATTTCTATAAGAAACAACTCGATTAAACGATGGCGTTTAATAATATCAAGTGTTGCTGACAAACCTTTTGCAGACAACTTCACACCTTTATATGGCTTAGTTTCAACATAACCTTCTTTTTCTAATCGCCCCACCATTTCACTTACAGATGGGGGTTTTATATTCAGAAACTGAGAGAGTGTCTTATTTGAAACGTAGTGCGTTTTACCACCATGACCCAATATCGCTTTGAGATAATCCTCTTTTTCCTCAGTTAACATATTTTCACCTCTTAAAAATATTCACCTTATTGTATCACGAAACAACTTGACTTTGACAAATTTCACTTTATAATATAGTTTTATTAGGGTTACCTAAATTATTTGAAAGGTTGTGTTAACATGATTGAAATCAACAACTTAAACCTTACCCTTCAACATAAACATGTACTTAAAAACATTTCTTTAAAGTTACCTTTAAAAGGAGAAATAGTAGGTATAATGGGTCCAAATGGTAGTGGTAAGTCAACATTAGTTAAAACATTGGTTGGTGAACTGCGCTACCAAGGGCGCATCGAATTAAATGGGAAACCTTTAAGCAATCAAAAACGCCGTATCGCTTATGTTCCTCAAAAAATGACTTTAGACCTTGATTTTCCGATTGATGTTGAATCTTTAGTGTTATCAGGGAGCTATGATGAAATAGGGTGGTTTAAGCGTATCCCGAACCAAAAACGTCAACAGTGTCATCTATTATTGCAAGAATTAGAATTATTTGATCTACGCAAACGTCCTCTCCACACATTAAGTGGCGGGCAATTACAACGTGTCATTTTAGCACGTACTTTAATGCGTACACATGATATCTACATTTTAGATGAACCTTTTGTAGGCATAGATTTTAAGAGTGAGAAAATGATTATACAAAAATTAAATGCCCTTAAAAGCGAAGGGAAATTAATTATTATCGTTCATCACGATTTATCTACCGCTTCAAATTATTTTGATCGCGTTTTATTACTCAATCAAAGTATCCAATTTTTTGGACCTACCCGTGATGTGTTAACGCCTGCAAACATAGAGCAAACATTTCTTGCATCTTTGCATGCAAATGAAAATAGAACACATCAATTTCAATTAAAGGAGCATTCTAATCATGGCATTCCTTCAACATCTCGTTGAATACCCTTTTTTAACGCGTGCCTTATTAACGGCCATACTTGTAGGTGCTGTTTGCGGTGTCGTTGGGTGTTTTATATTGTTAAGAGGTCTTTCCTTAATGGGAGACGCAATGAGTCATGCGGTGCTACCCGGTGTAGCCATCTCATTCCTCCTAAATATTCCTATGTTTATTGGAGCATTAGTTACAGGTGTTTTAAGTAGTTTATGTATTGGTTATATTTCAGACACAACCAAAACTAAAAAAGATGCCGCCATCGGTATCATTTTTACAACCTTCCTTGCTACAGGGATTATATTAATTAGTGCGATACAGTCCACTACGGACCTTTACCATATTTTATTTGGTAACATTCTCGCGATAACAGATGATGCCTTTAATACGACGCTTTGGATTAGTCTTTGTGTCATCATTCTTATACTTTTACTTTATCGTCCATTAAAGATATCGACGTTTGATCCAATCTTTAGTCGTATGAATGGCCTCCCTACACGCGCTATACATTATTTAGTAATGTTGCTATTGGCACTTGTTATTGTTACAAGTGTTCAAACTGTAGGTGTCATTTTAGTCGTCGCATTATTAATCACGCCTGCATCTACTGCATATTTGGTAGCGAATAAGCTCTCCACAATGCTATTGATTTCTTGTATTTGTAGTGTGATTAGTGCAACGGTTGGCATTTATATTAGTTTCCAGCTGAATTTACCAAGTGGTGCAGTTATCGTATTAATTGCAGCAACACTTTACGTGTTGAGTGTTATTTACATTAAAATCAAATCTAAAATACATAAAGGAGCGACCCCACAAACATGATTAAACGTATTCTTGCTGTTTTACTTGTTGCAGTCATGCTTACAGCTTGTGGCTTCGGCAAAACAGAAAAAAATGACAAACTTAAAGTAGTGACAACGAACTCTATTCTTTACGATATGGCTAAAAATGTAGCCGGCGATCGTGCGGAAATTCACAGTATTGTTCCAATTGGACAAGACCCTCATGAATATGAAATTAAACCAAAAGATATTAAAGCACTTGCTGACGCAGATGTTGTTATTTATAACGGCTTCAACTTAGAAAGTGGTAACGGTTGGTTTGAAAAAGCATTAAAAGAAGCAAATAAATCTTTAAAAGATAAAAATGTTATTCAAGCATCAGAAAAAGTAAAGCCGATTTACTTAAATGGTAACGAAAAATCAGAAGCACACATTGACCCACACGCTTGGTTAAGCTTAGAAAATGGTATTAAATATGTTGAACGTATTCAAGAAGGTTTAGAAGCTGCTGATAAATTACATCAAAAAGACTATCAAAAGCAAGGTAACAAATATCTAGATGAACTCAAATCTCTTAACAAGAAGAGTCATAATGAATTTAATGACATTCCAAAAGAAAAACGCGTCATGATTACAAGTGAAGGTGCATTCAAATACTTCGCTAAACAATATGACATCAAACCAGGTTTCATTTGGGAAATTAACACAGAAAACCAAGGTACACCACAACAAATGAAGCAAGCCATTGATTTTGTAAAATCAAACAACATGAAACACCTCCTTCAAGAAACAAGTGTTAGCGATAAAGCCATGAAACGCTTAAGCGAAGACACAGGTGCTAAAATATATGGTACTGTTTATACAGATTCAATAGGTAAAGAAGGTAGCGACGGAGACTCATACTACAAAATGATGGCGTCGAACATTAAAACAATTCATGATAGCATGAAATAAACATAAAAAGAGGTAAGGAATTTAATTTGAATTCCTTACCTCTTTTCTATTACTATTTTCTTTAAATCTATGACGCTATCCTCTGTATCAATCATCATCTAATCGTGAATAAATTTCTTTGCGTCGTTTAGCGCGCTTTTCAATACGCATTTTTCTTCTTTCTTCAGGATCTAAATCTGCTTTATTAAGGTCTGAGTCATCATCCGTAATTGTATGTTTTTGATACATATACGCACCTGTACGATATGCAGCACGTGAAATTAAGTGTCCGCCAACCGGAGAAGTAATATTGATAAACATTAATGCTAATATCGTTCTGACGCTAACATAACCTTGTTCAAAAATAAAATAAATAAATACGCCCACTAAAGTTAACAATACCGCAAGGGTCGATGCTTTAGTTGCTGCATGGATGCGCAAAAATACATCTTGAAAACGCACAAGCCCTATCGCACTTATTAAAGCAATAATACTCCCTGCAAAAATCAAGAAAGCAGCGAACAGTTTAATGATTTCGTTTGTTGTTTCCATTAAACACGTTCCCCCCTTCAATGAAGCGCGAAATTGTTACAGAGCTAAGAAACGAAATAATCGCAATTAAAACAACAGAATCTAAGAATGAAAACGTCTTGAAAAGCAAACTGAGCACACCTACTGTAGACATCAAAATCGCACTCATCGCATCAAATGCGACTACACGATCCGCTGTTGTGGGACCTTTAATAAGACGAAATAATACGATAACAAGTGAAATAGCAAAAATAATCAGAGCACCTGATATTAAAAATTCTGTAATGGTTGCTATCATTTCGTCACCTCCACAATCAGTTCCTCATATTTTTTAATACTTCTTAATAACTGCTTTTTCTCTTTCGCCGTAATGTCTATCGCATGAATCAAGAAAGTATTGGGTTCACGGTTCACTCGAATAATTGTAGACCCTGGTGTAATGATAATAAGAATCGTTAAAAATGTAATTTCCCAATCTGTGTCTAGTTGTGTTTCATACCAAACAAGTCCTGGATCCATTTTATCTGTTTTAAATAAAACATAATTAATAATCGAAAAAGTTGATGTAAAAAGTTGATGTAAGTACGTCAATAAAAATTTAAACGACACCCATATCTTTTTCGGATAAAACTCTTGATCAAAAAATTTGTGCAATAGATAAATAATAACTAAACCAAGTAAATAGCCCGCTGTAAACGTTGGGAACCTAAATGCGTCTTCATCTTGGAATAAAACCCAAAGTAATGCAATCATGATATTTAAAGCAATTTGTCTCATTCATGACCACCTCTCAACTCTGGATTCACCATTTTAATATACTGCTCTACATTCATATTCATTGACGTTGCCAGTTCTGTTGCTTGCATAATGATAGGTGCAGCAAGACCTATTAAAAGTACGACAAACGTCATCGTCATAATAATATGTTTACGTACCGGTCGAATCATATTGTACTTCACTTCCGCACCTTTAGAGGCATTCCCCGCATACATATAGAAAAATACTCTAAATAAACTGTACATACCAATAAGACTTGTTAATATCATCAATGTTAAACCTATATAATGTTGATGCTCTATCGCACCAATAAAAATCAATAATTTCCCAGGAAATCCACTAAAGGGCGGTACGCCACCAATAGCAAGAGTTACAACAATAAATGCCACGCCAAGCCACGGTTCTTTACGCGCTAACCCTTTTAAATGGCGATATTGTCTGTAACCTGTCGTATAAACGATAAGTCCAATCACAAAGAAAAGTAACGCTTTAACAACGATATCGTTCATTAAATAAAAGATCGCCCCGTTAACGCCATTAAATGTATTGGTACCTAAACCAAAAATCACAAAACCAATCGACAATACGACTTGGTAAGCAGCTATTTTCTTAATATCTTTATACGCTATCGTCCCTACAGCACCAATAATCATTGTCATACAAGCCATCACAACAAATAAAGGTTCTGTGATGCCACCACTTTGGTTGAAAATCAACGTATAAAAGCGAATCAATGCATAGGCACCTACTTTAGTCATCAACGACGCAAACAATGCGGCAAGCTCTGTATTTAGAACAGCATAAGCTTTAGGAAGCCACATGAATAAAACAAGTGCTGCTTTAGAACCAAAAGCGACAATAAATGACATCGCTACTAAATGAATCGCCGTTGGATCATCCAATTCATGAATACGCATAGCAATATGCGTATAGTTTAACGTTCCAAGTTGACGATATAACATTCCTATTCCTATAAGAAGAATCCAAGAACCTATGACATTTAAAACGACATAAATGATACTAGCACGCAACTGTTCCACAGATTGTCCTAAAGTCACTAAGACAAATGAAGCCAATAGCATGATTTCAAACATGACGTATAGGTTAAATAAATCTGCAGTTAAAAAGGAGCCCACAACCCCTACTGTTAAAAATAAAACAAAAGACGGTAAATAATAGCGGCTCGCTCTTTTTTCACCGCGTCCAAAACCAAAGCCAATAATCATAAAAACAACGAAATGTGTCGTAGTTACCAGTAAAAGACTTAACGGGTCGCCAACATATTGAATGCCAAATGGTGCTGGCCATCCTGAAAAATCTAATCTAAGTGGCTGGTAACGAATGACGTAAATCAACATTGTTAACGAAGACACAAATGATATAAACACAATAATTAAAGAAACATAGCGCGACAATATCACTTGCTTATTTAACATCACAAGTATTAATGCACCGACAAGTGGAAGTAAAAATGGTATTGCTAAAAAGTTATCATTCATCTTCTTCACCACCTGTTAACACATTAATTTCATCTTCTTTCGTAACTTTAAAAGTACGGTAAACAAGCACAAGTAAAAACGCAGTAATCGCGAAGCCAATTACAATCGCTGTGAGTACAATCGCTTGTAATAAAGGATCTACAAAGTCTTCTTGTCCCGTAACGATTAATGGTTCTGTTTTCTCACTTGTATATTCACCCATGCTCATAATAATTAAATTGCCTGCATGTGTGAAAATCGCAATCCCTATGACAATTCGTATTAGATTTTTGGATAAAATCATATACGTTGCTATAAATACTAAAAAGCCAATTGTGAGGAGCAAAATAATATTCATGATCTCCCCCCACTCAATGATAAAATTGTCGTAACTACTACGCCTACAACACTTAATGTAATCCCAGACTCAAATAAAGTAATCGTCGATAAATGCACTTCTCCAAAATATGGAAATTTAAAATAAGCATCTGCTTGATACAAAATATTTTTGCCAAAGAATAGTGGCACAAGTGCGGTAGTAAGTGAAATAAAGGCACCTACAATCATCAATTTTCTAAAATCAATCGGCAATGCTTCAAGCACACGATGAACATCAAATGCAAGAAACATCAGTATAAAGGCAGAACTTAAAATCAATCCCGCAATAAAGCCCCCACCAGGATTGTTATGTCCTGCAAAGAACAGATAGAAGCCAAAAGTTAAAATGATAAACACGACGATTCGTGTAACCGTTTTGAGTACTAAATCATTCTCTTTCATCTTGACCCCTCCGATCTCTATAGTTTAACAGTGTGTAAATACCTAGACCTGCAATAATCAAGACCAACCCTTCTGCCATCGTATCAAGGGAACGGAAATCTCCTAATATTGCGTTCACTACGTTTTTACCTCCTGATTTTTCATAAGCATCATGGTAGAACACTGAAATGGTTTCTAATGCACTCGCTTGTTGGATGATAAAAACAAATCCAACCACCGTCAGCGCAGTTAACAACGAAACTACAATCTTTACAGATTCCTTTTTCATATTAAAACTGCCACGTGGAATGTTTGGTAAGCGTGAAAAACTAACAATAAAAAGTACTGTTGTGATAGTCTCTGTCACTAATTGCGTTAGGGCTAAATCAGGCGCACGCATTAAAATGAAAAAGAGTGCTACTGCATAGCCAATCCCACCTGTTAAAATGACCATCGTTAAACGTTGACGTATAAATATCAATGCAAATCCAATGACAATTACCGTTATAAGTAATAGCACGTGAAAAACATGATAATCTGTGACATCAATTTGGTACATTTTAGGTACGCCTACACGTATTAACGCATACAAATTGATAACAAAATAAATCATCAACGTCAAAATAAGGTAAGAATTAAGGCGATTATTCATTAATGTTCTTAAACCATAACCTGAATACTCCTCGATTGAGACATAACTATCTTGAAAAAGTTTAATACTCGACCATTTGCTTTCTTTTAATTGCGTGAATTTAGACCAATCCACAAATAACACACCTAATAAACCTATAATCATTACCATCGCACTCATAACAAGTGGCAAGTTAAAGCCATGCCATTGCGTTAAATGAGGAGCATAAGTAGCCAATTTAGAAGATGCTACAACATTTTTAAAAGCGCCAGTTAAAATCGTCTCTCCCACAAGACTAGGGATAAAAAAGAGCACAGGTAAGCATATCGCCATTAGTACTGCAGGCATAATAAACCCTTTAGGTTCGTGAATCGATTTGTCTATTTTTAAATTTCCAAAAAACGTTTGCTTAATCATATAACCTGAATAAATAAACGTGAAAATACTCGCGATAAAGCCTATTAATGATACTATAACCGTAAGGAAGATATTAAAGCCTTCTAATCGATAGGCATTAATCAAACCTCCAAAGAACATCTCTTTACTTATAAAGCCGTTTAGAAGCGGGACACCCGCCATCGCAAGCGACGCAAGTGTCATGACAGTCATTGTCACCGGTAATGTTTTTTTCAAGCCTCCTAAACGACGAATATCACGCATGCCAGTTTCATGATCAATGAGGCCTACACCCATAAACAGAGCCCCTTTAAATAAAGCATGGTTCAACAAATGAAACAGTGCTGCAAACATAACATAAGCGTATGCCTCAATCACAGCAGATTCTGTCGCTGTAGCAATACCACCGCCAAGTCCGACCATAGACATAATCATACCTAGCTGACTTATTGTTGAGTACGCGAGAATCCCTTTTAAATCATATTGACGAATTGCAGTTATCGACCCGTAAATCATCGTTATTAAACCGATGCCTGTCACCATATAAATATAAAATTGACTTTGACCTAAAATCGGCGTAAACCTTAACAATAGAAAGATACCCGCCTTGACCATAGTTGCAGAATGAAGATACGCACTTACTGGTGTAGGGGCTGCCATCGCACGCGGTAACCAAAAATGAAATGGCCACTGTGCAGATTTAGTAAAAGCACCAAGTAAAAACATCGAGACAATCGGAATAAATAGAGGATGCGCGGCAATTTCACGACTTTGCGTGATTTGTTCTGTTATCGTGTTCGTGCCTGTCACGACGTAAAGCATAATAAAGCCGACAAGCATCGCCAAACCGCCAAAAACAGTAATCATAAAAGACGTAATTGCGCCACGTTGGCTTTCGCTCTTATCGTACCAATAGCTAATCAGTAAGAAAGATGAGACGCTCGTTAGCTCCCAAAAAACATACAAAATAATCGTATTATTTGCTAAAACGATACCAAGCATACTCAACATAAATAAAATGAGATACATATAAAAACGTGGTAAATCATCATGTTTGTATGATAAATATTGCGTCGCATAGAAAAAGACGGCTATCCCTATAATTGAAATCAGCAATCCGAAAAATAAACTTAATCCATCAAGCCTGAAATCTAAATTGATGTCATAAGCAGGTAACCACTGAAAAGTATATGTAAGATAGTTATGATTAAGGACGCTTGGAATGTGATAAATAAAAAATGCTGATGAGACTATCGGCGCTAGTAAGGCCACAAATCCTGGCCATTGCTTCGTATTCCACTTCACCATAACTGATAAAATCATCACCATTAGAATTAAAAATAAGAATAATCCTACAATGAACATGCTCCGTCCCCCTTTATGAATAGCGTTATAAGTTCAAGGCAATTGTAGTGTTAATTTCTTTTTTCGTAATACCAATAAATTTCATCGTTTCGTAGGACGTTTGATGTCCTAAATACTTTTGAATAATTGAAATCGATACTCCTGAACGATACGTATGGTATGCGAATGTTTTGCGCAATGTCGTTAACCCAATATGTTCGATACCTACTTTAGTAGCCGCTGCATTAATAATACGATACGCTTGTTGGCGACTTAATCCTTTTTTTGTACGCTTAGATTGAAATAACAAATCCCCATGATTTAATCTTTCTTCATTAATGTACCACTTTAACTCTTCTCTTAACTTTTCTGGTAAAATGACACGAATTTCTTGTGAGGGAGACGTTACCCAAATGTGTACTACTTCATTATGATGATTAAAAACATCTTCGACGCATAAGTTAAGTAACTCATTTAATTTAATACCTGTATGAATTGCGAATTTAAACAACAAATAATCTCTCATAGATTGGCTTTGTAAAAACACATACATTTTATGAATATCAGTTTTATCTCTTATTGGATCTACAAAGTTCACCTGTTACACCTCATTTAATGTTTCTTATACAATGATATAATATATTTTTGTAACATGAAAGAGTTATGTTCAAATTTTTCAAAAAAGTTTTGACCTTTTTTCTATTTGAAAACGATATATAAAGTGAAAGGAGGTCAGATATTATGAACAATTCAAATCTTACACTTATTCTGACACAGACGCTTTTATCTCCGGAGGGCAAGCCAACTAAATCCACTCGCCGTTTTAATCACATCAAATCCACAGCGACACCTCAAGAATTATTGTCATTTGCCAAAGCGATAGAAGCTTTATCAGGTGAGCATTATGACATGATCGAAACTGTTAAAACCGAACAAATTGGATAAACAAGGAGGCACAATCATGAAAACTAAAACACTCGAGATCACATTTGAAAATGCATTACAAAAGCCGGTTAAATTTCAACTTACTAACTTAGCTACAACCATCACACGAGAATTAGTCGAAATACAGGCAGAAAAAATATTAAAATTAAATGTTTTATCTCATAACGGTATTCCCGTAACTAAAGTTAAATCTGCTCAAATTATTGATCGAACAGTTACTGTATTGTTCTAGTCAAACTAAAAGCTGAGACATTGCTTACAACTGTCTCAGCTTTTTGCATACGTCGTTTATTCAATTACATTGACGCTGATATACTTCAATAGTCGTTACTACGCCCGCTTATTTATTCACTATCTATGCTGTCTTTTAAAACGCGTACTTTTTCACCATAAAATATTTTAAAAGGCTCCACTTTCATACATAAGACATAGTCCTCATATACTTCGCATATCCGTGCCAATATCGTATGTGGTGGCTTAACGCTTAACACTTCAACATACCCATCTTTTTTAAACGTACAACATTCATCAGTATTCACTAAAAACATGCCATCATTAATGAGTCTCACAACTTCATGATTACACAAATGAATTCACCACGCTCCCGTTATTTCGATATCATCATACTAAATTTATAAAGAACTATGTTTCGTTTAAATTAAAATTATTTAAACTTTTACATAGACTTAATAACTTTTAATCGTAGGAGATAGCAGCATCCCCTTCTCATTCCTCCAAGCATCTTATGCGATTTTTTTGTATAATGAAACACAAAGGAGGGCTTTATGATTGTAATCTTAATATTACTCACCCTAGTGGCAGGTGCTGTCATTCCTTTACAAACGTCGATTAATGCTCGTCTAAGTCAATTTACACATTCCTCTTTTTATGCATCGACATTGTCATTTTTTGTTGGCACTTGCACATTAGCAATCATTATTTTGTTGATTGCACCGCATTACTTCACTTTACATACTTGGCAACAATTTCAATTTGATTATCATTGGCTCATTGGCGGGTTAATGGGCGTTATTTTTTTAACAGGAAATTTAATTTTATTACCACGTATCGGTGCTTCACTCACTGTTGTCACTACCCTTTCAGGACAATTATTGATGAGCGTCATGATTGATACTTTTGGTTGGTTTCATATTCCTATTCAGCCCCTAAATATTTATAAAGCCATCGGAGTGGTAATTCTTGCTGTAGGCATTGGTTTTATGAACTATCATACGTCGTCAAAATCATCACAAGGTCAGCGTCCAAAACCACTATGGCTTATGACAGGTGTTTTATTTGGATTTGCACCACCGATACAAACCGCAATTAATAGCAGCTTAGGTCAAATGACACATTCCCCATTGTTTGCTGCACTGATTTCTTTTTCTGTCGGTACACTTACATTATTTATAATCACATGTGTTTTTCACCGCCGCTTTTCGATTGTTAACAATCATGAAAAATTTGGCGCTTTGCGTTGGTGGTACTTTATTGGAGGTGCCCTTGGTGCTTTGTTTGTCACAACGAATATTATAGTTGCACCACTGCTAGGAATCACACTAACACTTATCATTATTATGTTAGGTCAAATTATTATGGGCTTATGCATTGATCATTTTGGCTGGATGGGGATTCCGAAACAAACTATACAACGAAATCGAATACTGGGCTTAATATGTATTGTCATCGCCATCATTATCATCCAATTCAATTAACCAACTTCATACCATTTTCATCTCGAGGTTGGGAGATAGCACAATGATTTAGCATGCATCACCGTTCTCCCAACTTCAAGATACTATTATTCTCCCTAACTTACACACTTTCTTCCCAATTTCAAACACGATCCAAAGAAATAATGACACTTTATACTAATTATTAAAAAAATGGTGTCAAAATCAAGATTTTTTTCATTTTTTCACGCCCTAAATTTAATTACTTTTACTTTTTTGTTTACATCGACTATAAGCTTGTTGCAGCAAAATGTTATTTAAGTATAATATTTATCAAAATGATTTTGAGGTGAATATATGAAAAAGTCTTTTGTCGTCTTTATTTCATCAAGTATTGTTCTATTAATCATTATTTTAAGTGTCACTATTTACTTAGTTATCCAACTAAATCGCTCAGATATAAATACGACAACTGCCGCTTTAACTCCGTCTCCTTCATTGAAAGGTATTGTGCAATCTGACTATAACTATATTTTAAAATTCGATCCTAATTTAGGTTATATCCAAGATTTTCACGTTAAAGATAACGACAAGGTGGCTATTGAAACACCATTATTTACGTATTACAATCCTTCTAAAGTCCCTAAAATCAACGCTTTAAATGCATTATTAGCTACAAAACTTTCTCCCGAGCAAACTTATCAACTTAATAGAGAAATATTAAAATATAAAGCAGACATGTATCATACTGTTCAATCTCCTATTAAAGGAATCGTGCGTTTGCATGAATCTGTTCCAGATCATAATAAAGAAAAAATTTTAGAAATAACTTCTGAAGAACAACATATTCTAGTTAAAGTTCCAGAAAATTTATATACAAAATTTAAAAAAACACAAACTGTTACACTTCGCTCACCGTTCGATAATAAAACTGCCAAAGGTACTGTTATATCAAGGTATTCCACACCTGTGGAGCCTCCAAATATCGATCGAAAATCCTTCTATTTTGTAAAGATAAAAACCACTAAAAATCATCCTTTAGGTACACATTTTGACATTCATTTTTCAGAACCATTACTCATTTTACCAAGTGATATATTGCTAGAAGAAAATTCCGTGTTGATTTATAAGAATGGTAAATTGATTAAACGTATAATAAGTTATGATAAAATAAATGAGCAACTTATAATTAAAGATGGAATATTTGTTGGGGAGAAAGTCGTACAATATCCAAATGAGCAAAAGTTAAAAATCACTGCATTAGAAAAATAAGTTTGTCTATAACACTTTAAAATTCAGCTTCAACGTAGGCAGATCGCCATATGAATGTGTGTAATTGTAAATTTTTATACAAACTTTTGTATCTTTCAGCGTACGATTAAGCCTTCTTGGTTTACAATCTAAAATGAGTTAGTTATAATTACAATCTAATTGCACTTAAATCAATTCACAAGTAATAATATCATTAACTTTTTATAAGAAGGTTCAGATATTTCATTTGCGATTCATAAGCAAAGGATTTTCATTAGTATGTTTTCCAAGGCATTTTTAAAAGATAATCCAAGGGCAATTAAAACGGGAGGTTAGGAAAATGGCTGTTACAAGAGTCAAAGATTGTTTCGAATTATTATCAATGGTTACGTATGCAGATAGATTAAAAAGCGTAATCAAAAAAGAATTCAAAATTAGTTTTGAGGAATTTGCTGTATTAACGCACCTTAGTTATCGCATTGAAGATGAATATTACCTTAAAGATATCATTAACAACTTAAACTACAAGCAACCACAAGTCGTTAAGGCTGTTAAAAATTTATCTCAAGAAGGTTATTTCAATAAACGTCGTAACGAACAGGATGAGCGTACTGTTCTTATTTTAGTTAACGACGAGCAACGTAAAAAAATTGATGAATTATTAAGCCGTGTTAACGAAACAATTAAAAATACTGACATTAAACCGCAATAACCAAAAAAGTACCACTTCATCTTACCGATGTGAAGTGGTACTTTTTATATTTCGAATATGCATTGTCCATTTCGCTTTAACTTTAAATGTGGTGAAATCGGAGTAAGCGCTTTGCAACACAGCACCTATAAATAGGCACAACATGTAGCTCTTTTATACTTGTTTTTTTGAAGAAAGCTCAATAGTATAAAAGATAATAAGCACTAATATCATCACCCAAATTGCAATTGAAATGAGTTGTGCAGCTTGGGCGTCAGGAATCAAAATATCTATCGTTTTTTGAAGTAATAATAACCCTATCCCTGTATATTCCAGACGTTTACGATAAAGCCCCCAAAAAGTGAAAAAGAAGCCAAATATGGCAATAATCATGTGTGTGAGTTTCGTTACGATATGAATACCTAATGTAATATCAAATGTATTCATGCCAATTAATACTATCGCAACGATTGCTAATATACCACCTATATAACTTTCTAAGCGATTTTGATAAAGGTAGCTTTTTCGCATAATGCGAGAATAGATAGTAACAGAAATCGGAAATAATATAATAATGTATAAAATTGATAATCCTGTTGCTGCTCCAAAAGAAACGAGTTGTTTATCGTACAAATACGATATTAAAATAAAGTTAATGATAAAAAATACTACTGGATTAAATTGTAAAGTAAACAAATTCTTTTGAATAGTAAGTATAATTTCAGCTGTCGATTTTTGTCTGTATTCAATATAATCAACGCCTTGTTTTTCTGATTTTTGTATATCTTTTCTCAAATTTTCTTTTACATCATCGATTAATGTCGTAGTAATCCCTTTATGTGTGAGATAATCTTCAACATTATCGATTAAAGTACGATCATTGGGTCTCATAATTTTCTCCACCTTATCTGTGGCTATCTTATACCGAAATGCACAAGATGTAAACCATAAATCTACATGTAGTCGCGTATAAAATAAGAGGGGCTAAGATACCGAAATCTTTTTCTTTAACTTAAGATTTCAATATCTCGCCCCTCTTCTCTATTCTGTTGTACTCGGTTTAGGCGATGCTAACCTTCCAAATCAATACGATATAATTTGATGTTTTTGTCTTTAGGTGACTTAGACGCAAATTGATATGAGCGTTTCCCATCAATAATAAAGCCACTGTTGCCAGTTACTTTATTATAATGTTCACGTGTAATAGCCTTATCACTTACATTTTTTTTCACTTCTTTGTAAGACGGGCCATTTGCTTTGTTATAACTCATAGAAATACGTGTCACTTTAGCATTTTCCTTTTCTGAATCAGCCGTTACAATCATCATACCTTTTTCTGTATGATATTCATAATATTGCTCCGTGCCTGCTCCAGCTTGCGTATGAATGCCTTTACCTTTGTCACGAATCACGTCCGCCATATTTTGACCGATTTTAACACCTTCAATGGTTTGATCGCCTTGTTGTAATGCTTTAACAGATTGAATGGTGTTACCTTCCATCGCAGACGCAGATCCTGCTACAACACCTGACAATGTTAAACCAGTAATAAGTACAGCACTGACGAGTTTTTTCATAAAGCACACGCTCCTTTTTTCACTCTTTCGATTCTGTGCTCATTACTAGTATACCTCAAATGACATTATATTAACAGTTATATTACAAAAAGATTACACAGAGGCAGTTTTAGCGCTTTTCTCTGTAAATGTTTTGAGTGTTTTTAAGAAGCGTTCTTTTTCTTCAACAAAAGGATATACTCCTGACTTCTTAAAAATAAGAAACTCAGAATCTTTAATTAAATCCGCAACATCTTTAGATTCAATAGGTGTCACGCGTTCATTTGCATCGCCTGCAATAACAAGCGTACGTTTATTTACTTGCATGAGGAGGTCTTTAATATCCTTATTTTGAAAAGAACTATCCACCGCGCGTTGCTCGTAGTCTGTAAGTAATTCTGCTGAATTATCAACACCCTTTAAAAACTTACGCACCTTGCTTTTAGCATAATATAAATGTTTTTCAAAAAATTGCTCTTGATCTGCTTTATCCCACGTACGCACTTTTTCTGCATATTTTAAAAACAAACGTTCTTTAGGTAACATATCGTTACTTGCAGTTGGATTAATTAATACGAGCTCTGTCACTTTATCTGGAAAACGTACGGCTAAATCCATCGCAATAGAACTTCCAAGCTCGTTAGCGATAATCAAACTTGATTTAAGATAAAGAAAATCCATAAGCTCACTAATATCTTGCGCATAGTCTTCGAAATCTATGCGTAATGGTTTATCTGAGTAGCCATGACCTCTTAAGTCTATAAGAATAACTTGATAATGGCGTGACAAACGTTTTGCAACGTCTTCAAAAACCGTATGGTTCATATGAATAGTATGAATCATAATAATGGGTTTACCGTGTCCCATTGAGCGATAGTTCAAAGCTGTACCGTCTGTTGTTCGGAATAATTTCATTATTTTTCCACTCCCTTTGGAATTTTCAATATGTCTAATAATTCTTCTAATGTAGAAATTTCATAATCCATTTCTGACGCTAATGGTTCTAATTCAGATTCACCTTGATGGTGGCGATACCAAATGCTTACCATGCCCATCGCTCTTGCTGGAGCTACATCATTCAAAGCATCATCTCCCACATAAATCACTTCTGAAGGCGTAACATTCAATTTTTCAAGAATGTCTTCATAAATACGTGGATGTGGTTTTCTAAATCCGACAGCTTCTGATGTAGACAAATGATTGACGTAATCTTCAATTCCTAATGCATATACACGATAATGTTTAATCGTTGATTTACCATTTGCAATTACCCCAATGGTATAACCGGCTTCTTTTAATTTTCTTAATGTGTAATTCGTGTCGTAAAAAGGAAATACATAGCGATAAAAGTGCATTTCAAAATCATGAAATAAATCTTTCCAATTTAATCTGTCGATATTAAATTGTTTAATGATTTCTTTGTATAAATCTGGTTTATCATGGTCTTCATCATCATCAAGTTCTATAAATTTTTTACGATAATCAGATGCTTGTACACGTACAAGGTAATCATGGAACCGTTCATATTGTTCTTCAATAAACTTTTCTCTCGATTTTTTTCGATCTAGTAAAGTTCCTTCCAAATCAAAAATAATTGCTTTAATATGTCCTAATTCCATCATTATAACCTCTTTACTTTCTAAAATATATTTTCCTTAACACCGCACTACAATAAACATTCTCTATTTGAGAACATGAATAACATAACACATTCAAAATTATAGAAGTTTCCTAGAGCACATACCTAATACCTTTTAAAATCTTAGATCATTTCCATGATGTTGACGTTGTTCAACAATCATCAAATAGAACATAATCGGTATACCTAACAACGCAAGAACGATACTCGCCGGCAATTGTGTAGGCGCTATAAGTTGACTACCAATGACATCCGCAAACACCATTACCGTACCACCAATAAGCAAATTAAAAATCATTTTAGTCCCGAGCCCTCCTCGAGTGATGCGTTGTACAAACTGAGGAATAACAATGCCAATAAAACCAACGACACCGACATAACCGATAATGATTGCAGAAAGGCTCGTCGCAATCACTAACGTTTCGATAGATAAACGTTGTGTTTGTAGACCTAAACTTTGACTCGATAACGCATTTAATTGTAACAACTTTAGTTGAGGTAAGCGTATTCCTATCGCAATGACAACCATTAACAATGCCACACTAATCACGCACACCTCACGCATTTCAGCTGCGGAAAAACCACCAAACATATAATTTAAAATATTTTGTAGTTTTTTCGGGTTCATTTGTACTAAAAGGTATAAAAAAGCATTCATTAATGCTCCCACCATAATACCTGACAAAATCAGCATTCTCGTTGGATACCCTCTTGAGACGATATGCGCTAAAAAAATCACTATACCTAATGATACAATACCAAACACCATCGATATAGGGGCAATCCATACGAAAGAAAACCCAAAAAATACGGTAACTGCAGCACCAAGTGTTGAGCCACTTGCAAGCCCTAGCGTAAAGCTATCTGCCAACGTGTTATTAAGTATAAGTTGAAACAAAAACCCAGCTAATGTCAAGCCCATTCCTGATAATAGCGCGAGCAACACACGCGGCAACCTTACTTCAACTACTAGCACTGAAGCATAGGGACTATTCCAATCCATAAAACTCAACAAACTGTATAATACAATACTGATTAAAAGAAAGCCCCATAAACACAGTGTTATGAGGTCTTTCATTCTAGTTTTCATCATAGATGGCATCACTCAATTTTTTCATCGCATCGTCAATACGCGGACCAGGTCGAGATAGTAAATCTTCATTGAGCGCTACGACATGTCGCGCTTTAACTGCTTTTACTTTATCAAAACCACCACGTTGTTGCACGAGATTTTGATAATCTTGTGTAGAAATACCCGATGTTGTCAACATGACATCCGGATTTTTTTTAATAATTTGTTCCTTACTTACAGTTGGCCAACCCTTTTGATTGTCAAAGACATTTTTCGCCTTCAATTGCGTTAGCATATCATTCATAAATGTTTGATTGCCTACTGTGTAGATTTCAGGCTCTGAAGCGATTTCAATAAATACATTCGGCGTCTTTTTCTTGTTTTTAACGTCATCTACGACATTTTGAATGTTCGCTTTTGTTTCTTTAACAAGCGCTTTTGCTTCTTTTTCTTTATGTGTCACTTGGCCAATTTGTTCAAAGCTTTCATACATTTCATTTAATGAATGGGCATCTTTTACATATACCACATGAATGCCACTACTTTCTATACTTTTTAACACTTTTTCTTGAGAGGCCTTTTGAGATTCATGTGCAAGGATTAGATCAGGTTGTGCTTTTATTAACGCTTCTTTATCTAATTTCATTGCATCAAATTGCGTTTTATTACGCACTTCTTTAGGATAGTCATCTACAGTAGATACACCTACAACGTGTTTACCTAAACCAAGTTCATATAAGACTTCTGTATTACTTGGTATTAATGAAATAATACGATTAGGAACTCTGTCTGAGGTTTTGCCTGTTTTTTGTGATTGCTCCCCATTAAAACTACATCCCGCTAATAACAATATGGTCATTAAGACTAAACCTAGAACATGTTTGCTTTTCATCCACTCACTCCTCCTATGATTATTCCCAAATTATATCAAATACCGCTTCACTTACCACCTTATTTTATAAAAAGCGTCAAAAAAGATGATGTTGAAACGTCTAAACGTCTTTTACATCATCTTTTTACAACTTTTATGTTAATTACATGCTTTCAGGTGCTGTAACGCCAACGAGTGTCAATGCGTTGCGTAATGTGATACGTGCTGCATCTACTAAAGCAAGGTGTGCTTTAGTTTTAGATTCGTCTTCTGTTAATACTTTTTCAGCATTATAGAATTTATGGAAATGTGCAGAAAGATCTTGAATATAGTTTGTAACACGTTGAGTCGCTCTTGCTTCTGCAGCACTTTCAATCATAGATTCAAATTCTGCAATTTTCTTCAATAATTCAATCGCTTTATCATTTGTAATTGTTGCATAATCTGCACCTTTTTCGACTTTAACACCTTGCGCTTTAGCTTGTCTTAAAATCGAGCAAATACGTGCATGCGCATATTGTGCATAATAAACTGGGTTATCTTGAGATTGTTGTTTAGCAAGTTCCATATCAAAATCAAAATGGGTATCTGGGCTACGCATAGATAAGAAATAACGTGCCGCATCTCTGCCTACTTCATCCATAATTTCACGCAATGTAATGGCGTTGCCTGTACGCTTACTCATCTTAACTTCTTCACCGTTTTGCATTAAACGTACCATTTGCATAATTTGAATTTCAAGACGTTCATGATCTACACCAAATGTTTCTACAGAAGCTTTTAAACGGTGGATGTAACCGTGATGGTCTGCCCCAAATAAATTAATCAATTTGTCATTACCACGTTGAATTTTATCGTAATGATACGCAATATCTGGTAAGAAGTACGTGTATGTGCCGTCTTTTTTGATTAATACACGGTCTTTATCATCATTGAAGTCTGTTGTGCGTAACCACGTAGCACCGTCTTTTTCATAAATGTAGCCTAACTCAGATATTTTAGCTAATACTGCTTTAATATCTCCCTTTTCATATAAAGATGTTTCACTAAACCAATTATCAAAATGAATATTGAAATCAGCAAGATCTTTTTTCAATTTTTTCATTTCATATTCTACACCGAGTTGTCTAAATTGCTTAATACGGTCATCGTTATCTAAATCTTTAAGTTCTGGTTGGTTTGCCGCTAACGTTTCACCAATATTTTTAATATCTTCACCATGATACCCGTCTTCTGGCATTTCTGCTGCTTCACCAAGACTTTGTAGAAAACGCGCTTCAATTGATTTTGCTAAGTTAGTAATTTGATTACCAGCATCATTAATATAATATTCACGTGTCACATCATATCCAGCTGCTTTTAAAATATTACATAACGTGTCACCCACTGCTGCATTACGTGCATGACCAATATGTAAATCACCTGTTGGGTTCGCTGACACGTATTCCACAAGAATTTTTTCATTTTTAGGTGTATCTACTTGTCCAAAACGACCATCTTTATCGATAGCTTGCTCAATAACTTCATATAGATAACTAGAATCTAAGTAAAAGTTAATAAAGCCTGGTCCTGCAATATCAATTGATTTTATATGTGCCGCTTCAGTATCTAAATGCTCAACAATTAACGTTGCAATTTCTCTTGGGTTACGTTTGGCAATTTTAGTGAGTACCATCGCAATATTAGTGGCATAGTCACCATTTTTTTCATCTTTTGGAATTTCAATTTTGATAGGTGGCACGTCATCTGTGATGCCTGCTTTTTTGATACTTTTTTCAATTTCTTGAATCAATGTTAGTTTCACTTGATCAATTAAGTTCATCTTTTTTCTCCTCATATTTTATTTCGTATTGATAGGTTCCCATTTTGTCATCATCTTGATACAACTCATAATGTACTTTTAATTTTCCGCCAGCTTCATTAACAAAATGAATAATACTTAACGTGTTAACCGTTAACAATATTTTTCCTTCAGGGATGTGATAAAACGTCTTTGTCGGTTGTCCTTCTTGAAAATGTAATGTCATATTGACGTCGCCTTTACGAATAATTTTGATCGCATCTTTGGCGATTTTCACTGTCACATTCACATTTGTACCCTCAATCGTTTCCGTATAACGAATAAAGGTTGCGTTTTTCTCTGTGAGTGTCCCTTCTAAATGATTCGTAAATTTTTCTTTCGTCTCATCTTGTTTTACGATTTGATGTGTTTCAATTGTCACTTGTCGTTCCAATCCGCTTCACCTTATCTCTATAAATAATACAAGTTATTATATCACAATATTTTGGTTATAAAAAAGAGGGAGACATACTGAGTGTCAAACCGAAATCACCCGTTTCGAAGTCTCCTTAACGCATCAAACTTTAAAAAGTAACATTTTACTCAATGTTCATTTGAAACGTCATAAATAAAATAGGAGCCAGAACACATCGATGTTCTAACCCCTATACACATGTTCCGCTAACATTCAAAGTGCAACAAAGCGATAACTTCCCAGGAGCTAGATTTGAGATACAACGCTCAATACGAGCAATCAAGGGAACCTTGTTCATAACTTTACTTTTTACTATCAATCTTAGTAATGCTTCGCTTTATACTCGTACTTACGTTAACGCCGTTTTTAAAGCGTCACTCGAATTCTGCCACATTTCCAAATTATGAGACTCAAGGAATGCTTTTAAAACTTTTTTATTGTCCTCACCAATTTGATCAATGATGATTTGATGTTTCATAGATTTATCCATCATATTGACATGTTCAGGCATACTTTTATAACCACGGCGTATAGATTTATTCACAAGCATATAAGCTGCTGTAAGACCGGCATAATAAGGTCCATGTTCACCACGTTCTGTTGTGACCCAACATAACCAATATGCTTTGGCGCCTTCTACATTTACAACTTCTTTTTCATTAATCCATTTAACACCGCGTTCAACATCCGCACGTGCATGCATCGCCCCGATATCAATAAATGCTTCTTTAGCATCAATATCAATAAATACGGGCGCAACATTATCAAGACTAATTGAACCAATGTTCGTGCCTTTATGGCCATCTAAAGGGTCTTTTTTGATAATATTAAATTTAAATCCTTTTTGTTCTGCCACGTTTATTCCTCCTATACCGCCTGCTAAAATCCTTTACGTAACCTTTTGCTTTGTCATGCAATAAAAATTAAGAATTCAACTCATTCAATAAGTTAATGATTGCCCCTTTGATTTCAAGGTCTTCAATTTTTAATACTAATTCTTTAGGATAATATAGTTTGTAATCTTCTCGTTTAATTCCAGTAATGCTAGAAATAATTAGCGACTGACTGCTAATTTCTCGGATGCCTCCATTAGGTTGCAATAAATGAATCGGTTGGCGATTAGACCCTGGACGATCATAGTCGTAAGGTAAATCTGAAAAAGAATCACTCACAAAATAGTAATCTGGATCAATGCCAGCTTGTTCAAAAAGCTCTCGCAATTCAGAAATCGTTATTACCGAACCATCGAAAGGGATAAACTTAAATAAATCTCTGTTTATAAAACGACGGGCTAAATCGCTTAAAATTGGATCTGACTCATGTATCCAACCTTTTAAATAATACGTCACATCTGTCTCATCTAACTTAATGTATTCGTCAATTGTGACACGTTCTTCAAAAAATGGAATAAAATCAATCGGTGCGATATCAAATTGATAACCTGTTTCGTATAAGTACTTTGCCCGTTTAAAACAATTATTGAGCAAAACTTCTCCGCCTCGACTTACCGCATGAAAATAGATTTGCCAATACATTTGATAGCGGCTCATAATAAAATTCTCTACCGCGTGCATGCCGCTTTCTTTGATTAATACTTCTTTGTCTGAAGGTCTCATCAACCTTAAAATACGTTCCATATCAAACATACCGTAAGAAACTCCAGTGAAATAGGCGTCTCTTTGCAAATAATCCATTCTGTCTGCATCAATTTGAGATGAAATCATGGAAATGACTAATTTGTTATGATGAGTTTTATTGATGACTTCTGCTACTGCTTTAGGAAAGTCTGGACTTACACGCGCCAATACTTGATTGACTTCTGTATCGCCAGTAATAATCGCTTGTGTGAACTTTTCATGATCTGTATTAAAAATCTTTTCAAAGCAATGGGAAAATGGTCCATGACCTAAATCATGAAGCAAGGCAGCGCACATTGCTAAAGGGCGATCCTCATCTCTCCATGCCTCACGTCCACTAAAAGATTCATCAATGATACGACGGACTATCTCATAAACACCTAACGAGTGACCAAAACGACTATGCTCTGCGGTATGGAATGCTAAATTAAGTGTACCTAGTTGCTTAATTCGACGTAATCTTTGAAATTCTTTCGTTTTAATCAAATCCCAAATCAATTGATCTTTGACATGAATATATCGATGTATCGGGTCTTTGAACACTTTTTCTTCAGATAACTTACGGTTGACGTACGGTATCTCTGTCAAACGAGATCCCTCCTTAACCCATCATGTAGTTAATGGTTTTTTCATTAATGCAAGATGCATTGTTTCTTCATACATGTCTCTATCATAAGTGCGTGTGATTTCAAATCCTTCTCTTTCGTAGAATGCTACACCGCGTTTGTTTTGCATATCAACTTCTAAGTAAACAGCGTCATATTGATCTTGAAAATGTGCGAGCCCTTTTTCTAATAATAAACGTCCAAACCCTTTACACTGTGAATGCGGGCGCACATAATGTGCAGATAAGTATAACTCTGTACCACTAATAAAGTTGGCAAATCCAACTACTTCATCCTCTTCAACTGCGACTAAAAAAAGTTGCGTTTCTAAACGTTTTAATAAATGACTTTCATTATATGAAGCAGCCAATAACTCATTGACAGTTGAAGCTGCATAAATGTCTAAATACGTGTTGTACCATGCTTTCGTTGCGACATCGCGAATGCCGATGACATCTTTAGGTGTAGCAATTCTAACTTCATACATACTCAAACCGCTCCTTAAATAAAAATCAATGCGCAAAGTAAAAAGTTGGGACAAAAGCATTTTCGTGAAAACACTGTTTTTAGGGGCCAGTTATTTGCTCCTAAGTGTGTTTGAAGACGTCCCATCCTCGAAATACAATACGCATTAATCCAATTGAATAGTTTATATTATAGCATAAAACAAGCGGTTTGACGCATATTTAAAGTGGCGAAAACGCTGTTTAAAACCTTAAATATACTGTATTAAATTATCCATAATAGTTATTCCAACGCTCTGCTTCTCTTATCGCATAGTGGTCTTGATAAATTTCTTCAGGCTTTTCTGCATAGCCGATTAAATAATCTGCTAAATGTGCACCTAGAAATTGCAAACTATATTCTATTTGTTGGACACAAGGTAGTGCTTTAATTCTCGGACTATCTCCACCTACTAACACTAACCTAAAATTAATGTTTTCCATGCGTTCTTTAAAATCATGATAACGAGGATCTTGTAACGTTTCAGACCAATGATCGATAAAAGATTTTAAAGTTGCACTCACACTATACCAATACACTGGAGACGCAAAAATCACCTCATCACTTTGAAGCACTTGGTCAATGACCGTTTGGTAATCGTCGTTATAACTCAAAATATGGTTCTCTTCATGACGCACATCTCTTACCGGTTTAAAAGATAATTGTGTTAAGTTAATCCACTGATGCTCATGCCCTTCTAATACCTTTCGGGTTAAGGTTGCCGTATTCCCATTTTCTCGACTTCCACCAAATAATACTGTAATCATTTTTACCCCCACAAATATAAACATTTTATAATTCTTTAAAACTATTCCCCATCAACACCAATCTATGCATAGAAATGTAAGGCTCAAATCCACCAAAACGCAAAGCTAGATTCATATAACGAAAACACCCTTATTCCGTAAAATAGGAAATAAGGGTGTTTTTATTACGTATATGTCGGGACTGAAACATCGTTTATCGCTACTCCCGAAGGCACGTCAACGATGCACAAGCCTCATTAATTTTGTTGTTTTCGTTTGGCAAGTTTTTCTTTAAGTTTGCGGTCTTGTTCTTCTTTACGTCGCTTGCGTTCTTCATTACGTTTACGTAAGCGTTCCTCTTCTTCTGGGTCACGTGGCTTTTCAAGTTG
Organism: Staphylococcus ratti; assembly: GCF_020883535.1. Classification (NCBI taxonomy): domain Bacteria; kingdom Bacillati; phylum Bacillota; class Bacilli; order Caryophanales; family Staphylococcaceae; genus Staphylococcus; species Staphylococcus ratti. The sequence continues at coordinate 2,039,583 of NZ_CP086654.1, forward strand.
TTTTACCACTTTCTCCATCAGCTCTTCTTCTGTAAGTGCAGCCAGAGGACGATTATTAACAAAGGCAAAAGTTTTACGTCGACCTGGTCCGCAATAAGATTGACAGCCAACTTCTATTTCAGCGTCCGGATCAATTTTTTTCAATTTATTCGTGACACTTTTTAAATTAACCGCTTGGCAATCATCGCAGACCATGAATTTATTTTTCAACTATGCCACACCTTCCTTAAAATGATAACTCTACTTATTTTACTCTTTTTTATTATTTTTTCAAGGTGTTAGCAAGATAAAATAAACTCAAATTAAGTTAAACTTCTATTTATTCTTATTAAGACTTTAATCTTTTAGTGGTAAACTTTGTGTAATATCAATACCTAAAATTGGCGGCACTAAGAAATACACTGCTAAAATGATGACGACAATACTAAGTATGTTCATTACAAAACCTTTAATCGCCATTTCTTTAATTTGAATTTTACCTGTCCCAAATACAATGGCATTCGGCGGTGTACCCACTGGCAACATATATGCACAGTTCGCAGCCATTGCAGCAGGAACCATCAATAATAATGGATGCACGTTAATCGCAACAGATAACGTCGCAAGTATTGGCAAGATCATAGTCGCAGTTGCCGTATTTGATGTGATTTCAGTAAGGAATAAAATAAATACAGTAATAACGATTACAATAATAAGTGGGCTAACCCCATTCAACAATGTCAGTTGTTCTCCTAGCCATTTTGCTAAGCCACTGTCTTGAATCCCTTTTGCAAGTGCAAGGCCTCCACCAAATAAAATAAGGACGCCCCAAGGTAAGTCTTTCGCAACGTTCCAATCGATAATACGACGGTATTTATGTTTCGCCGGAATTAAGAAAAGTAAGACCGAAACAAACATCGCAATCGTCCCATCGGCTACAAATTCCGTCGGCCCCCATTTTGCAAGTAAAAATTCACGAGATACCCATAAAAAGCTGGCAAGTAAAAACACGGAAAATACTACTTTTTCTTCATATTTCACTTTGCCTAACGCATTTAACTTATCTTGAATGACTTTTTTGCCACCAGGTAATTCAGTCATATCATGTTTAAATGCAATGAATTTAAAGTAAAGCCATGCTAAAAACAGTAACAAGATTACCGCTGGAACCCCTACCATCATCCAACGTGCAAAACTGATTTCTTGACCAAAGTGCGCCGCATATTGGCCTTTTAAAATGATGAGTGGCGGTGTACCTATAAGTGTACCTAATCCTCCAATTGTTCCCGCATAACCGATACCAAGAATAAGCGAACGTTCAAATTTTGAAATGCTTGCATCGTTTGTATTATTTGTTTTCAACTCATGTACTTCTTTTACGATAGCCAATCCAATTGGAATCATAATCATTACAGCTGCAGTATTCGATACAAACATGGATAATCCACCTGTTGCAACCATAAATCCAAGTAAAATACGGCCTGTACTCGTGCCTATACCGTTAATAATTGTTAATGCAATACGTGTATGTAAATCCCATCGTTCCATAGCAACTGCCAAAATAAAACCACCTAAAAATAAATAGATAATGTCGTTCCCATATTGTGATGAAACTGTTGCACTATCCATCACCTTTCCTAAAGGTAATAAAATTAAAGGTAGCAAACTCGTTGCAGGTATCGGAATTGCCTCAGTAATCCACCATACTGCAATCCAAGCTGTAATCGCTAAAACATAAATGCCTTGAAATGCTAAGTTTTCAGGTTTGAAAAATAGGAGCGTTATAACGAACAAAAGCGGACCAAGGACTAGCCCTATCCACTGTGCTATAGAATACGATGGCTTATGTTCTTGTTTTGCTTTTGAAAAATAAGTTAAAAATTGAGACTGTTTAAACTCCATAATATCCCCTCCCCTAATACAACAAATGGTAGCGCTCTCAAAAGACTACATTTTAAATAGAATAGCACATTCATTCTCAAAAGAGTATATACATTTCAAAAAAACAACGTGCACTAGATGAATCTATTGCACGTCTGACTCAAAGTTTATTCTCAAGGCTAAGGCCTCAACAATCAATGGATTTCTATCCATCAATTCATTCTATTCTTTTACGTTTAGACTTAATGATTTGTACGGGTTTACGGATAAATGATTTAGAAAATTGATCAGAAAAGAGCAATCCAACTGCAATCGCGCCAGCAATTAATGTTGCACGCACAAAAATCCCACTTGCTTCATTAAAGTCTAACGTCAAAAGTTTTTGAGCGCCTTTGAAAAAGATACTTCCAGGAACAAGCGGAATAATTCCAGGCACCATAAATATAATGACTGGTGACTTCATAATACGCGCCATAATATGACTGAGCATTCCTAAAGTGAAGCTTCCTAGTAAACTCGCATAAATACTATCTATATTTAAAATCACTGTAGCAATATGGAAGATAATATAGCCGAAACCACCGCATAACCCTGCTGGGAAGAAAAGACGTTTTGGCGCATCATATACAAACGCAAAACAGAAGGCCGTTGAAAAACTAAATATAAACATCAATAATAGTGTCATCTCTTAACCTCCAATCAATAAAAACGCTGTCGTAATGCCTGCACCAATACCAAACGAGGTTACTATCGCTTCTAAAAATTTAGCCGTAAACATTAACATGTGTCGTTCGAACAAATCTTGTATCGCCGTCGTTATAAGAACCCCCGGAACGATAGGCATTACTGCCGCCGTAATAATCGCCCATAAATTAGGGCTTTCGAGCCATAAATTTAAAGACAACGCAACGAGTCCAATGACTAAAGCACCCGCCATATCTGGTATAAATAAGGTGAGCTGTTTGCTTTTCATATATTCTGTCACTACAAAACCAAGTGCACCAGCAAGCATAGCCGGAAGTAATTCTAGCCATCCGCCTCCTACAAGATATAAAAAGCTCATAGAAATCATTCCCGCAAACAACATTTTCTGCCAGAGTTTATAGCGTTGCGTATTTTTTTCTATATCTTTAAGCAATGCATAAGCTTCTTCATAAGACAATTCATTTTTAGCAATTTGACGGGATACTTGATTGACTAAAAAGATTTTTCGCAAGTTCGTATCACTTTTATTAATTTTAACCATGCGTGTTTCATGATCCGGTGACAACGAAAAATTGATATAAATATTAAGCGCATAGCCTTGAACTTCATGGAAGCCATAACTTGCGGCGATACGTACCATAGTATCTTCAATACGGTTCGCTTCAGCACCAGATTCAAGTAAAATACGTCCTGCAAGAATGCTCATATTGGCAACTTCTCTATCGGTAGGAAATGTATTCGACACGTTGTGACCTTCTTTCTATTTTGAATGTGTAGCAGTATTCTTTTTTACCGTTAACCAATATAGCGGAGCACCAGCGAGTAGACCTATTACCGCAATACCAGCTCCTAATGGATCAGAGATTAAAGTATTCACGACAATAAACAACCCACCGAGAAGTGCTAAAATAGGTAAAATCGGATAAAGCGGCACAGAGAAAGCGCGTTGCCTCCCCTTATTCTGATGGCGTAGTATGAACAACCCTACAAAAGCCGCCATATAAAAGAAATAAATGACAAATATCGTAATTTCAGATAAATAATCCGCATCAAAAATAGATGGGAATAAAATACTTAATGTCAAAATAAGCACTGTTAATACGGTCATTACCGCATGTGCACCTATCGGCGTTTCAAAACGACGACTGATGTACTTTACCCATTTTGCTCCTGGTAACAAGTGATCTTGGGCCATCGCAAATGGAATACGCGGAAAAGTCATCAATTTTCCATTTAACGTTCCAATAATAGAGACAATCAGTCCGATGTTTACAATTTTAGCGCCTATACCGCCAAAAAGTACCGTAGCCGCTTCAGCACTAACGCCGTTGCCATAATTCAAAATATCTGTTGCAGGTAAGATTTTGAACACTGCCACGTTAATTAAGACATAAACAAGCGTCACCGTCACAATCCCTATCAACATCGCAAGTGGTAAATGTTTTTGTGGATGCTTCATCTCACCGGACATTGTTGTCAACATAATCCATCCATCGTAAGCAAAAAGTGTCGCTAAAACTGCGCGTCCAAAATTAACTGTGCCGTCTTTATTTAAAACGAGTTGCGTCACGTCATGACCAAAAATCCCCGACTGGCCATAAATGAGTCCAAATACTACAATCGCAAAAATAGGGATGAGTTTAGCTAAAGTCGTAATATTTTGTACTGTATTCGCATAATACGTTCCGATTACATTCATCGTAAGTAAAAACAGAAAAATGCCGGCACCAATAGGAATAATCCAAAATTGTGAAAGTGCAAAAAAGTTAGTTACCAATATTCCTAAAAATAAAATAAGCGAAACAATAATAGCTGGTCCATACAATACTGTTAAAGTATATCCCGTTAAAAAGCCCCAAAATGAACCATAAATATCTTTAATATAAGCGTACAAACCACCTGTACGTGTAATCTGCGCTCCCACTTCGGCAATGGTTAACCCTGAAGCAAGTGTCAATACGCCTCCAACAATCCAAGCCCATAATGCCATATTGCTTGTCCCAGCATACTCTAAAACTGAACTTGGTTTGACAAACACCCCAGAACCGATGATTGTCCCTACAATAATGGTCACTGCTGTAAATAAACCTATCGTTGGTTTTAATGTTTGTTTATCCGAATGCATCTGATTGACCTCCCCTTTTCATTCTTAACGATACAACTATAACATGAAACTTACTTTGTCACGGTAGAGAATTCAATTTTTTATAAAAAGTCCCCAACCTTTACAGAGGTATGTATTGCTTACTCACTTAAAATATCGAGAACATGACACCTATATTTTAGGAAATCGATGACGTCATCCATCGTCACTCCTTTGTAGGTATAATCATCAAATTTTCCGTATAGCATATCAAGCTTCCACGTTATATAGATTTACTCTCCCTTTAAATTCCACCTATAAAATAAAGACCAGAACATTTCTAATGTTCCGGCCTTTGTTTCCTTAAGTAAAAACAAGTCAGCAATATTTAAATTTCAAAAAAAGATTGGAATGTGTCCGTGTCTAAACGATGACCTACAAAGAAGCTACCAAATTCACCGTATCTCGCTGTTGTTTCGTCAAAACGCATTTCGTATACTATTTTCTTAAATTGAAGGACATCTTCCGCAAAAAGCGTTACACCCCATTCATAATCATCAAAGCCAACTGAACCCGTAATAAATTGTTTGATTTTGCCAGCATATTTACGACCAATCATACCGTGATCATACATTAACTTTTTGCGTTCTTCCATTGTAAGCATATACCAGTTGTATGTTTCATTGCGACGCTTATTCATAGGATAGAAACAAATATACTCTGTTGACGGTAGTTCGGGATATAGGCGTGCTTTTATGTGCGGGTTTTCATATGGGTCTTCGTCAGATTGGCCTGCAAGATAATTACTCAACTCCACGACTGACACGTATGAATATGTTGGAATGAGATGATCTGCAATGGCTAACTTATTCAATTCATTTTCAATTTGCGTTAATGTTTTCATTTCAGGTCGTAAAAACCATAATAGTAAATCTGCTTTTTGACCTGTCACATTATACACAACATGATCGCCTTGACCTTGTGCCTTTGCCTCTTTTAATTCTGCTAATTTATTTTCAAGTTCTGTCACCATCGTTTGACGCTCAAGTTCTGAAACAAGACGCCATGATGCCCAGTCTACGGCATAAAACAAATGCAAACTGTACCATCCATCTAAAGTCTCTGCTGCATGACTCATTAATGAACACTCCTTTAGTTTAATATGTATGACTTAAATTTTATCACACTCCTTCACGAAGTCCGAACTAAACGATTGGTAACAATTTATGAACAATCTGACACTTTTTAACGTATCATTCGAATTAAAAACGGACTCTTGGAAAAGTCCATATAAGTGTCGTATAATTACAATGGAATTTCATGTTGAAAGGAAAGTAGAGGAGGACAATTATGTCTAGTTTATTAGATGTTTTAAAAGGAAAATTATCAGGACAAAACGTGCGCATCGTATTACCAGAAGGCGAAGATGAGCGCGTATTATCCGCAGCAGTTGAATTACAAAAATCTGACTACGTATCCCCTATCGTATTAGGTAATCAAGCAAAGATCGAAGCACTTGCCAATGACAAAGGCTTATCTATTGATGCGCTTGAAATTATTCAACCGGATACAAGCGATTTAAAGGCAGAACTTGTTGCGAAATTTGTAGAACGTCGTAAAGGTAAAGCGACAGAAGCGCAAGCAGAAGAACTTTTAAATAATGTAAACTATTTCGGTACAATGCTCGTTTATGTTGGAAAAGCAGACGGTTTAGTAAGTGGCGCAGCACACTCTACTGCAGATACTGTACGTCCAGCATTACAAATCATCAAAACAAAACCAGGTGTTTCTAAAACATCAGGTATTTTCTTCATGATTAAAGAAGATCAACAATATATTTTTGGTGACTGTGCCATCAACCCTGAATTAGGTGCGTCAGACCTAGCGGAAATCGCTGTAGAAAGTGCGAAATCTGCACAAAGCTTTGGCATGGACCCACGCGTTGCAATGCTTAGCTTCTCTACGAAAGGCTCAGCAAAATCAGATGATACTGAAAAAGTATCAGAAGCAGTTCAACTGGCACAACAAAAAATTGAATCTGAAAACTTATCAAATGTTGTCATTGATGGTGAATTCCAATTTGACGCAGCTATCGTTCCTGAAGTTGCTAAGAAAAAAGCACCGGGTGCTAAAATTCAAGGAGATGCAAATGTCTTCATTTTCCCTAGCTTAGAAGCAGGTAATATTGGTTACAAAATCGCACAACGCCTCGGTGGCTTCGATGCGGTTGGCCCAGTATTACAAGGCTTAAACTCACCAGTGAATGACCTATCACGCGGTTGTTCAAGCGAAGACGTTTATAACTTATCTATTATTACAGCAGCTCAAAGTTTACAATAATGGATTTACGTTCAAAATATTTTAAAGATATCGCTTGGCGATACGTTGATCATGCAACTGGTTTAGAACCGATGCAATCCTTTGCATTTGATGATACGTTCTCTGAAAGTGTAGGTAAAGATGCCTCACCAAATGTCGTTAGAACATGGATTCATCAACATACGATTATATTAGGTATTCACGATTCACGATTACCTTTTTTAAAAGATGGCATTCAATTTCTCACAGATATAAAAGGTTACAATGCAATTGTTCGCAATTCTGGCGGGCTTGGTGTCGTTTTAGATCAAGGCATTTTGAATATTTCACTAATGTTTAAAGGTAAAACTGAAACTAGCATTGATGAAGCCTTTTCTGTGATGTACCTTCTTATTTGTAAAATGTTTGAAGATGAAGCGGCAACGATTGACACATTTGAAATTACGCATTCTTATTGCCCGGGAAAATTCGACTTAAGCATTAATAACCAAAAATTTGCAGGTATTTCTCAACGTCGTGTACGTGGAGGAATTGCTGTTCAAATTTATTTATGCGTGGAAGGTTCTGGCAGTGAACGTGCACAACTCATGAAAGATTTTTATGCCCATGCCTTAAAAGGTGAAAAGACAAAATTTTCATATCCAGATATTTATCCGAGCCATATGGCTTCACTTCAAGAATTATTCAACTCAGACATACGTGTCCAAGATGTAATGTTCAAACTACTTTATGCTATCAAAGATTTAGGCGGCCAATTGAACATGGACCCTATCACTTCAGAAGAGTGGTCACGTTATGAACATTATTATGCACGCATGTTAGAGCGCAATGCGAAAATGAATGAACGCTTAAATTAAATACGCAAAAGACCAGAGACATACTGCCTCTGGTCTTTTTTTACGCTAATTAATACTATGTTCTATGCTGCTTATTCATTCGACATATAATGTGATTTTCCTTTTAAGAAAAAGCTTAATACAAATGCTAGAAAACTTAATGCCGTAGCTACCCAAAACGCACTGTTTACACCATCTACGGAGGCAAGTTGATTAACAAATTTTATAATACTACTTAATGCTTGCTCTTTTCCACCCATTTGTTGCGCCATCATTTGAACTTGATCTTTTATAAAAGGATTCGTTTTATCTAAATCTTGTTGAAATGTTGCAAGATGTGATTCAGTTTGTTGTGTCATTACCGTTACTAATATGGCCGTTCCTATCGATCCTGCAAGTTGACGCATCGTGTTAATTAAAGCATTTCCGTGAGAAATTAATCTTGAAGGAAGTGCGTTCATTCCTGCAGTCATAATCGGCATCATTATAAAGCTCATACCAAAAGAACGAATAATGTAAATCATGAGAATAGAAGAATATGGTGTCGTCATCGTTAATTGTGTCAATTCCCATGTGCCGTATGTCGTTATTGCAAGTCCGAAAATCGCTAACGGCTTAATGCCAATGGTATCTAACAATTTACCTGCTATAGGGCCCATAAAGCCCATAATGATTGCTCCGGGCAATAATAGTAAACCTGAATCTAAAGCTGAGAAGCCTCTTAAGCTTTGAAGATATAACGGTAATAAAATCATACCTCCAAATAAACTCATCGTAACAATCATATTGATTACGGCAGTTAATGTATAACCAGAGTACTTTAATACGCTAAAATCAAGCATAGGCGCTTTCATAGTCATTTCACGAATAACAAACGCTAGCGTAAACGTACAACCAATAACAAACATCACTACAATTTCAGGGGAACCCCAACCTTTATTACCCGCTTCACTAAAGCCATATAATAAAGAACCAAAACCTAACGTACTAAAAATAATACCCGGTACATCCGCACGTGGATTTGTTATGTTTTGGTAAATTCCAAACCAAACGTAAGAAATGATAAATGAAATCAAGCCTACGGCAAACATACCATAAAACATCACGTGCCAATTGAAGTGCTCTACAATGTAACCTGATAACGTCGGTCCGATAGCCGGGGCTAAAATCATCGCGACACCTAAAATCCCCATTGCCATTCCTCGTTTTTGAGGGGGAAATATCGTCATAAAAACATTTGTACCTAAAGGCATTAATACACCTGCACCCATAGCTTGAAGTACACGTCCGGTCATCATTACCGGGAAGTTCCAAGCGATCGCACATACCAATGAACCAACAGTAAATATTGTCATTGCTACGAGAAAAAGGCTACGATAAGAAAACTTATGAAATAAGTAGGCACTTACAGGAATTAAAATACCATTCACTAACATAAACCCTGTCATTAACCATTGACCCGTTGAAGGTGAAATATTAAAGTCTGTATTAATCACAGGTAACGCTGTATTTAATAATGTTTGGTTTAAAATGGTGATGAACATTCCGAATACCATCGCCACTAAAATTTTATTTCGTGTAATCCCCTTTTTAAACACATAATCTTGTGACCCTTCTTTGGTTTGCTCATGTATCGGACGGTCATCCCTATCTTCATTTGCATGTTCATCGTCTAAACGAAATTGATAAGACGTTTCATGCTTCTCCTTTTCAGATTGTGATTCTGTGTTATTTCGGTCTGTTTTTTCAAATTTCTGCGAGACTTCATGGTGTTTTTTACGCTTGATAATAACAAAGTTTAAACAAACAATCACAATAAGGGCAACAATGACATATAACGTAACGAACATCTTTTGTCCTCCCTTAAATTAGTTTTTGTGAATGCTTACTTCCGCGTTCATACCTGGTACGATCCCTTTTGAAGGGGCATTGTCCAATTTAATTTTCACAGGTACCACTTGTGTAACTTTTGTATAATTGCCATCACTGTTAGAAGAAGGCATCAATGAAAAGCTAGAAGCTGTTGCATTACCAATTTGGTCTACATGTCCTTTAATTTGAGATGTTTCTCCATCGATGGATACGTCTACGGTTTGGTCTTTATCTACATCTTTGATATCTGTCTCATCGATATTCGCTGTAATGTATAAATCATCCATATTGTAAGCATAAGCCATTGGTTGCCCTGCTTGAGCCATTCCTTTTTCTTGACCATCTAATTTTGCGATAGTACCGTCATGTGGCATTTTTATTTCCATTGTTTGAGGTTGTCCATCTTGACCTTGTCCACGAACTTCAGCAATTGTTTCTCCTTCTTTAAACTTGTCCCCTTCTTTAGCATTTAATTTCGTAATTTCGCCAGAAACAGGACTAGAAATTTTCATTTGTTCACTGTCTACTTTTGCATTATCTGTTTTAATATAATTCACAGATTGATTATAAAAATGAAAAGCTACCGCTCCTATAATTACGAGCAATAGTATGGTAACAATATTAATTGTAATGATTTTTTTCATGTTACAAACTCCTCCATTAAAAAATTGACAATCAGTATTATATAACCTTTTAACGGAGCTTGAACACAGACAATCTTTTCAAATGTGTCGGATAAGAAAATATATTATAATACTATTTGGTGATGATAATGAATAGAGGGACTGCAAGACTAGAAATTATTAAAGCAATGGTCGCACTATTAGAAGTTGAAAAATTTGACCATATTACAATTAAGCAGATTTGTGCAGAAAGCGGCGTGCATCGCTCTACATTTTATGCACACTTTGAAGATAAGTATCAATTGATGGAAACGATTAAATCATATCATATGAAAAAATACCATCAACTCATGCGGTACACTAAAAACATCATAGAAACCTATCCATTAGCAGAGGCAAAGCACCGATTAATTCAAGCCTTTCGCCTGTTATTTAAATATATGTACCGCTTCAAAAGTTATTTTACAGCGCTCGTGTTAACACAAACACAGTTTGATTTAATCCGTGATTATATTCAATTTACAAAAGAGGGGTATTCTTCCATACTCGAAGTTCTCCCGCCAATGCAAGATTCAAAGTATTTTATTGATTATACTATAGGCGGACAACTCGCAATTATTTATTCTTGGCTTTCTAGAGGATGTCAAGAAGATAGTAAAACAATGGCGCAAATCCTGTTTAACAATGTCATAAAGGTCAATCGCTAATAACCAAGATATAAGACAATGTGTGAACAGTCAGATTCTTCATTTATAAAGGTTCTTCATTTTGAATTTTAAGGGGGTATTTTAAAGATTAAAAAGTAAATTATATAGTTTTTACCTAAAACTTATATAAGCTCTTAAAACGTAATTATGAGCCAAATAAATATATGCTAATTTCATAATCAAAAATTTGAGCAAAAACCAGTGACTATTTTTTAGACACTGCCCATTTACATGCAAATTTAAGAATTAGCACAAAAACTGGGTAACCATGCCGGTTGAACGCTATAGTTCCCACAGGGGCAAAAATACAAAAAAAAGCGTTAGCTTTTTTAGCTAACGTTTCAAATCTTTTAAGTAATAATTTTGTTTTTCAAAATTCCAAATTGCCATCTTCGGCATCGTCTGAATTTAAGATCTTATGTTTTTGTTTAAGCAATCCGATGGTTTAGCCAAGTATTTTGAAGTTTCTTTATCGCCTTTTTATTTGGTTTGATTACTTTAGTTTTTGCAACAAGTCGATAACTAACTTGTAATGCTTTTTTGCCATAAATCAACCCATTCTTATTGAGTTATATAATTATTTTAATACGTTAATCAAAACTCCGAAAGATATGACAATAAAAATTACTATGTAGATGATAGATAAAATAATAACGATTTTTTGCGAAGACCTTTTTTTCTTACTATTTATAATTAAATTAATCCTCTCTTTTTTTGAGCTTTAAAATAGTAAGTGTTAAAAAAGTTGTTACATAAGCTACATTTATTATAAGAAAAAGTAACATTTCTGAAAAAGTAAAGCTCACCAAAGACCTAGACCTTACACCAACCGCAATTTGAGAATATGGAAATATTGTAAAAATAAACTCACTAATAAACAGTGTTAAAAGTCCTAATATGCCTCCAACAGTAGATATTAAAATTGAAAAAGTGAAATTTCTAGTGGAAACTGACAGGTATAATTGTATAGCAATAATAGATGCCGTACCTATCCAACCTATAAAGTCCCAATATATAAATTTAAATAATTCTCCCAAGGTCACATCTACTATTGAAGCAGAAATACAAAATAATACCAGAAATATAATTTGATTTAATAAAGTAAGTACAAGAAGCGTTGAAAATTTAGATATAACTATCTTACTTTCCTTTAAAGGTATGGTCTTCATTCTCATCCAATTATTATTAGATTCTTCGAACTGCCAACTTATTGAACATAAAACACCGATCAATATAGGAAAGAAAAGTTGTGAATTATACAATGTTTCTTGTCCCCATAATATTAAATCTCGATTATTTGAATTGGGAAAAGCGCTTTGATTAAAGTAAAATATCATACTGCCTATAGATACACTTAATACATTAAAAACTAATAAGAATATTAATATGTAATTATTTTTTAATTTTCGTAATTCTATACGTAATAAAGAAATCAAGTTAAATCCCTCCGTTTTATTAAGGATTTAATAACAATAAATAGAATTATTATTATTAGAATAGAAATAAAAATGTAAATAAAATAATAGTCGTTATTAGAATATTCAAACCCTTTATGCACCATTTTTTTGTGCACTGGATTTAATAATGAATAATATTGCCAAGGTAAAAATATTTTAATATATGAGGGCAACATTCCTCCGGTTACTAGTCCTAAAAAACTTCCTACTAATGCTGATACAATACTGATTGATTGTTTTTCAAAAAAGAAAGAAAGTGCCATATGAATTAATATTAAAAAAAGACTAGTAATTATAAAACTTAGCATGAATTTTGAAATAACACCTATTTCCAAACTAACATCATTCAAATTAGCAATTAATAAGATAGTTATTAATTGTATTATACTAATTACAAATATAATAATAAGCGAAGCATTAATTTTACTAGTAAACAAATTGAAAACACTTTGTCTACTGGTATTTAATAACTGGAAGGTTCTCCCTTTGTGTTCTATGTCTACTAATCTTGAACATAAAATTCCTATTAATATCGGACAAATCATACTATCAATAGTGAGAATATTAGAAGTAAGCATATATATACCATATTTTTTATCTGTAATATTTAACTCTTTAATAGAGATACCACTAAACCACAATATACCGACAAAAGTAATCAGAAGTATTGGCATAATAAATTTTCTTCTTCGCATTTTGAAAAACTCTAAATTTATAGCTTTCAACATTTATAAAAATTCCTTTCCATCATTAGTTATTTCTATAAATTTTTCTTCTAGACTTTTCTGAACTGATTGTACTTGATAAACTTCAAACTGGTTATTAACTAATAACCTAACTGCTGTAGATATATCTTTTTGGTTCGCCTCTAGTAGAAGTGGTTTTTCATTATTTTCTAACATATATCCTTTTGCTTTCAGTAAGTCGATACATTTCTTGTTATTATTAGTATTTATCAATATTTTGTTTTGTTCTTCTAACTCTGTTAATTTTCCTTCAAATAAAAGTTTTCCTCTGTTGATAATACCTACTGTATTAGCCATGTGTTCAATTTCAGATAATAAATGACTAGATATAAGTACAGTCATCCCATAATTTTTTGGGAAGGATTTTATTAATTCTCTAATCTCTTGTATGCCAGAAGGATCTAAGCCATTGGTAGGTTCATCTAATATTAATAATTTAGGGAATTTTACTATAGCTAAAGCAATACCTAACCTTTGCTTCATACCTAATGAATAGTTTTTGACTAATTTATCTTTGTGTTCAGTTAAACGTACGATTTTCAGGGCCTCTTTAACATTTTTTGAAGGTAAATCTAGTAGTTTTTGAATAACCTGCAAATTTTCTAGTCCGGTTAAATTTTTATAGTATGAAGGCTCTTCAATTAATGCTCCAACATGCGTTAATATTTCATCTCTATTTTTTGAAATATCTTGGTTGAATATTTTAATAGTACCTTTAGTGGGTTGCATAAGACCTAATAGCATTTTCATTGTAGTACTTTTACCAGCACCATTTGGTCCTAAAAATCCATATATTTCTTTTGAACCAATATTTAGTGATAAATCATCTACTGAATAACTATCGGAAAACTTTTTTGTTAGATTTTGCGTTTGCACAATATTGTTAGTCATAATTGAATCTCCTTAATTATTAGTATTCACAGTATCTAAAAATCTTCTATAATTTTTATTATTTTTAAGTAAGTCATTATGGGCATCCAAGAAAACACTTTCATTTTCGATAAACATTACTCTATCAACATATGGCAAAACGTCTAAATGGCGACTTACAATTACTATAGTTTTATCACTATATTGATTATTTTTCAAAATATTTTTATATATATTTATATGGTTGTAATTATCCAAACTACTAAATGCTTCATCCCAAAAAATCAATTTTTTATTAAATAAAGATTTAGCAATTAATAATCTTTGAATCTGACCACCAGATAGGTTTTTTCCGTTTTGAAATACGCTAGAATATATTTTATTAGGCAAAGAGTCTATCAAGTTTATAATGTTTACATCGTATAATATTTGGTTCAGTTGTTTCATGTTTCCAGTATTTCCTTCATCTACTAAATTATTATAAAAGGAACACATGCTCACTTATGTTCGCATGTGTACTGAACACGTATATCATTGCATTCAAACGTGTTCATGCAGAGGTAAGGCGCCTGGGAAAGCGAGACTCAATGTAGCAATCGAAAGTTTGCGACTTAATTATTATAGATACATAACCACCATATAAAGTGTACAGCCTTTTTAAAATGTCAATAGGCCTGACTCTATTAAAATAGTCGCTACGCTATCTTAATGAGCCAGGCCCTTTTATTGGAGAACTTTTTGAAAATGAAAAACACAAAATGATATGTATTAACTGTGCATATCTTTTGCTTAAATATAATGTACCATGTTTTCTGAAATTTTGGGATAGAAATATTGCATTTTTATTAATTTTTTATTAACCTTTTACGCAATTGGCATAAAAAGTTCCTATTTTAGCGCTTTTTAAAATCTTTCTTCAACAATTCATAATGATACATCGTTACATACTGTCCACGACGATATACTTCATCGCGCGCTTCTCCCATAAATCTAAATCCCGCTTTTTCTGCTACCCGTTGACTCGCGCTATTTTCCTTTTGAGCACAAATCTCAAGTCGATTCAATAACAAATCATTAAATGCAATATCACAAAGGAATTTTACCGTCTTAGTCGCCACACCTTGACCTGTTGCATGCTGGCTAAGCCAATAGCCAATTTTTCCTGTGCCATGCGCGACGTTAATGTTATGTATATCAATACTTCCAATCAGTTGATTTTGATCATAAATCAATTAGAATCGGGCTTTATTTTCACTTTCTAACATCATTGTATCTTTAATATGTTTCGCTTCATCGTCAGGTGATTTCACATCATCTACCCAATCAAGAAACTCACGTAAATACGCTGCTTCACGTTGTACAACTTCAAATATGACGTTCGCATGTGTATGTTCCAACTTTACTAAACTATATCGCTCATCGATTGGCGATTTAAAATAGTACATGTAATCACCTCTAGAAGATAAATTACTATATATTAAATCATCATTTTTATAAAAATCAAAACAGGTTAAAACATCACGCCAGATTGCTTGAGAAACGAATAAACAGCATCTCATAAGCAAGCGTTAATTCTAACCTGTTTTAAATCATTTTTATTTTTCAATCATATTTTCAATTTCTTTATTATTCGCATCTAAAATTAGTCTTGATAAATCATCGCGGTTAATCCGACGTAATTTTGGATAGCGAATACCAAAAAAGATAAGCCCTAGCACCGTCCACGCTGCTAATGCGATATAAGAAGGACCTGAGAGCGCTGCTGGAGACCATGGGAAAAGTAACAAGAATAAAAATACGAATGAAATCACTGATCCCACAATCGCAAATGTTTTGTACACAGGGCCATACGATGGACTCGATTTGTCATAACTAAATAACTTCGCTGCTGCTAAACATGTAACAAAATAAGCGACAGAAACGCCTGTAGAAGACATGTTTACAATCCATGTCAACGCTGTACGTCCTAACCATGGTGCAATCAAGGTTAATGCCACTAAAAATAAAATTGAAACATAAGGCGTTTTATACTTCGGATGAAGTTTGCTAAAGATGGTCGGCATAATTCCTGAACGTCCCATGGAGAATAATAAGCGGCTCGCACTGAGTAAGAAACCATTTAAACCAGTAAAAATACCCATTATAATAGCGATGGCTAAAACACCTAATCCAATCGTTCCGAAAGCTTCACGTGTCACTGAACCTGTCAGCCATAAATCCTCGCTTGCACCACTTAACCAACCTGTATATAAAATCATCATCGTATACGTTAAGCCTGCAGCAATTAAACTATAAACAATTAATTTAAACGTCTTATTGGGAGAAAAATTAAATTCTTCTGCCGTTTGTGGAATGTTATCAAACCCAACATACGCCCACGGTGCTACCGCTACAATCATAATAATAGCTTTAAACCAACCGTACTCCGGCCCATGTAAAGGTTGTAAATTATCAAATGAAAAGTTCGAACCAAAAAATGAACTGATAAACAATAATACGACAACAGTGACCATTGCCACACAAAAATAGTATTGTAAGGAGCCGGAAACACTTGCACCTTTAATAGCAATAACCATGAATACGAGTAATAAGGCTGTGGCAATTAAAATTTCTGTGATGTAAACATCCCAACCTGCAATCGTATACAACTTTCCTACTTCTAAAACATCAGGCAATAAAAACTTAATTAACAAACTAAATGCGGTCGCGTTTAAAGCAACAACACAAATGTAACCAAAAGTTAAAAACCATGATGAGAAAAAACTCACATATCGCCCAAATCCTAAATAGCTGAACGCAAAACCTCCGCCTGAAACTGGAAAACGTTCAACTAATGCGCCATAGCTCACGGCAATAATAATCATAAGCAAGGCACCAATTAATATTCCAATTGAAGCAGCGATAGGTCCAGATTGCGCAATCCAGTCACCTGGTAAAATAAATGACCCCCACCCTATACAAGAGCCATACGCAATTGCCCATACAAACTTCTCTGATAAATTCGCTTGTAAGTCGCCACGATCAATCTGCTTGTGCTTGTTTTGCATTTTCTATTCACCCCTTGTTACATTATACCGATGCCTAAAAATTTAACAATCATTTTCTAATGAAATTAAAAAACACACATTTATTCATTAATTACATAAATCAATAGAATAAATGTGTGAAA
This sequence comes from Staphylococcus ratti, assembly GCF_020883535.1. Classification (NCBI taxonomy): domain Bacteria; kingdom Bacillati; phylum Bacillota; class Bacilli; order Caryophanales; family Staphylococcaceae; genus Staphylococcus; species Staphylococcus ratti. Next base: position 2,056,830 of record NZ_CP086654.1, read on the forward strand.
TTTTATGATATTTTGAAGGCTGCAATCGCAAGCATTAACCAACTTATAATAAACAATACGCCACCAATAGGTGTTATGGCACCAAGGATGCTGATTCCTGTAAGTGATAGAATATATAACGAACCACTAAAGAATACAATACCTAAAAACATGAGCCAACCTGCCCAACCTACATTTAGGTCAAATGCACCACCAATAATTCCAATTAAAATTAATCCTAAACCGTGATACATTTGATACATTGTCGCCTTTTCCCATACAGACATATAATGTTCAGAGAGCTTACCATCTAAAGCATGGGCACCAAATGCACCTGTACCTACAGCAAATAAGGCATTCAGCGCACCTAAAATAATGAATAACTTCATTGTTACTCCTCCTTTTAAAAATCAAATATTGACTCACCATTGCCTATCTCATCATCGGTTTTCATACGTTGATGAGACGGTGCTGAAACGTCATTAGACTTTGAGACAGAAACTTTTCCACCCATTAATCGAATTTCTTCATCTGTAACGCCTTGTGTCGTTACTTTTGAACCAACAGACGGTTGTTGTGCATACATCGTAGAAGGAGATGACGGTTTTGAAACTTTTGACGGTGTCGCTTCTATGTATAACGACGTTAATGTATGAATCGCATACATATGCTTATCAAAGTCTGTATCATTCGCTGCTGCGTCCGCTTTGATCAATTCCGCTTCAATCAGTTCAATTAATTTATCTTTATTCACGGTGTTTCTCCTTCCCTTCACACCAATGAATCGGTGTTTTTCCTTGTTCTTTTAAATAGGCATTCGCTTTTGAATAAGGCTTTGAACCGAAAAAGCCACGATGTGCCGATAATGGACTCGGATGTGGTGCTTGAATAATCAAATGCTTTGAAGTATCAATCAGGCGTGCTTTTTGTTGCGCTGGTCTCCCCCACAAAATAAATACAACGCCCTCTCTATAATCGGAAACAGCTTGAATGATTTCATTGGTAAATGTTTCCCATCCGATATCTTTATGCGAATGCGCTTGTCCTTTACGTACAGTAAGGACAGTGTTTAATAATAAAACACCTTCACGTGCCCAGTCCTGTAAATGCGGGGATGTACGATGACAACCAATATCCGTTTCTAATTCTTTATACATATTTCGCAAAGATGGCGGAAATTTTGCATGGGGTTGAATGGAAAAAGCGAGACCATGGGCTTGATTCGGTCCATGATACGGGTCTTGACCTAAAATCACTACTTTTATCTTTTCAAATGGTGTTAAATCGAAAGCTTGATATATATTTTCACGATCTGGATATACAATTTCTGTCGCATATTCTTTTTCCAAAAAATCATGCATCGCTTTAAAATCATGTTTTGTCGTAATCTCATGAAAAATGGTTGACCATTCCATTGTGTTCACCTCGTTCACATTTTAACACAATTTCATAAAAAACTCGCCTGCGTAAAAAACGAATATATTTCCACTTTGAGCGGTGCGTGATATGATATAAATTAACCATAAAAATCGAGGAGTGTATGGATGATGGCATTAAAAAAAGTATTGACGATTGCAGGTTCTGACACAAGTGCTGGTGCAGGCATGCAAGCAGATTTAAAAACCTTTCAAGAGCATGACACATATGGCATGGTCGCATTAGCCGCTATTGTTACAATGGATAAGGCAACGTGGTCTCACGATGTGACGCCTATTCCATTTGATGTGTTCAATAAACAACTGGAAACAGTCATTAGTATTGGACCAGATGCAGTAAAAACGGGAATGTTAGGAACACAAGAAATCATCAAGCGCGCAGGAGAAGCATTTACAGAATCTGGCGCGAAATATTTTGTCGTTGACCCTGTAATGGTATGTAAAGGCGAAGACGAAGTTTTAAACCCTGGCAACACTGAAGCTATGATTGAGTATTTGTTACCTAAAGCAACAGTTGTAACACCTAACCTATTTGAAGCTGGTCAATTGTCAGGTTTAGGCGCTTTAAAATCTATTGAAGATATGAAAAAAGCGGCTAAAATTATTCATGAGCAAGGTGCGCAACATGTCGTAATTAAAGGCGGTAAAGCGTTAGATCAAGATAAATCTTACGACTTGTATTATGACGGTCAAACCTTTTATCAACTGACAACAGATATGTTCCAACAAAGCTACAATCACGGTGCAGGCTGTACATTTGCAGCGGCAACAACTGCAAACTTAGCAAATGGTTTAGCCCCTAAAGAAGCTGTTATTAATGCGAAAGCCTTTGTTGCATCAGCAATTAAAAATGGCTGGAAAATGAATGATTTCGTCGGACCTGTAGATCACGGAGCGGCAAATCGCATCGAAAAAATCGATGTTGACGTGACAGAAATTTAAACGATATAACGTCAGAAAAGCGCAATATGTCTCTATGATGATGAGTTTGATCATTAAAAATGAGAGACTTTTTGCGCTATTTTTATACATAAAAGTGATGTACGCTAAAAATGTAACCAGCTGTGGTTTGCTTTCTTTCTCACCACGGCTAGTTGCGTTACTCTATAGTAATGATTAATTTCGTTTCTCCTGAAACTTGTTTTACCACGATACGCTTTTGAAACGTTTCAATTTTTAATGCTTCCCCTAAACGAATGGGCTGTTTATACTTTACTTGATAACATATTGGCCTCATATCTAACCATCGCCAAACACGCTCCACAACCATTTGTCCTGGAACAATTTCTGGATGTATCGGATTATCATCTTTCACGATAGTTAAATAGTTACGCACTTCAGCTTCGTTAAATATCATTTTTCCACCCACTTTATAAATGTTTGTCGAACACTATTATCGTTTGGAAGTAGGAGCTCAAAACGATAGCGTACAAAGCCTTTGAGCTCTTTTGCTTCTAGTAAAGTCATCGTAGCTTGTAACGACATACCCTTAAAAATAGGCGTCGTTTGAAAAACTTCTGTTTCTACTAATGTAATTGCTTCTTCTACAAAAGGACGGAATAAATCAAATTCTTTCCAATATCGTGCTAAAAATAAAATTGGAATGGTATCTTGCTCGCTTCCGTAAAAAAAGTGTTGGTATTCGCTTAAAGTACTGTCCTCTATTTGAAGGTGTCGTGTCTCAGATGGAGCATCTTTCGAATAAAGCTGCATTACCCATGCCTCCTCCTATTCCCATCGTCGCAAGTGTTAAATACGCATCTTTCATATAAAATAAGCGTGTAACTAAAATCGCGCCACTTGCGCTATATGGATGCCCCATCGCAATGGCACCACCATGCCGATTAAGTTTGTCATTAGCGATTCCTAGTTCGCGTTGTGAAGCGAGCACTTGTGAGCTGAATGCTTCATTGAATTCGACAGCATCAATATCTGAAAGACGTACTTGATGTTGTTTTAATAAGTGTTTAACCGCAGGCACAGGGCCAATTCCAAGAATATGTGGGTCTACACCTTTAATCGTATATCCTTTAAACTGCATACCTTCAGTCCATCCTATATCATGTGCCTTCTGCTTTGACATAATGACTACTAGCGCTGCGCCATCATGTTTTAAACAACTGTTGCCTACCGTTACTGTTCCATTCGGAAGAAATGGTTTCAAACGATTCAAACGTTTTAAATCGATTTTAGGACGCACACCCTCATCTTGCGTCATCCATTCCCCATGTACTTTTAAAGGCAATATTTCTTTTTCAAATTTTAACTGCGCTAGCGCTTTTATAGCTTTCTTATGACTATCGTATGCAAATCGGTCTTGATCCGCTCTGGAGATTTGATATTGGCGCGCTACATTTTCTGCTGCTTCAATCATCGTTGGATCTTGATGGCTTGGTGCAAAAGGGGCACGCTCATAAAATTGTGGAGGTTCTGTCGGATAAAGTGATGTAGGGCGTTTCATTTTCCAAGGTGCTCGACTTGTACTTTCAACCCCACCAGCAATATAAAAGTCGCCTGCGCCACTTTCGACGAGGCGGCATGCGAGCTGTATCGCTTCCAATCCAGAACCACATTGTCTATCTATCGTTAACCCCGGTACTTGCACATCAATTCCTGCCTCAAGCAAACTTTTTCTAGCAATGTTACCCCCATTTCCTACAACATTGCCTAAAATAACATCATCCAATTCATTTAAATCACATGGCAACGTTTCGTTAAAGTATGCGAATAACGGTTTAAGCAAGTCTTCCGGTTCCCATTTATGTAAACGCCCGCCATAGAGACCAATCGGCGCTCTTTTAGCAGCAACAATAATCGCTTCATTCATTAAATTCACCACTTTCATATAAAAGTTGCGCTTCTTGTCGTGACACTTTCCCACTAGAAGTTAAAGGTAATGCCGAAACACGAATCAATTTTGACGGTATTTCGTAGCGCGATAATGTTGGAGAGAGTTTTCGACGTATTTTTGAGTATGTGAGGTTCGTTGCTCCAACGTATATCGCAATGGCTAATTCTCCAAATTTTGTATGGGGACGACGTACAATCACAACATCTTCAATACCGTCTATCATTTTAAGATGTTGCTCAATGACTGAAGGGTATACATTACGTCCACCAATAATCATCCGGTCTTGTACACGTCCATGTAAATATAAAAAGTCATTTTCTATACGTGCATAATCTCCCGTTGCTATCCATTTTGGCTTTTCCTGACCTAAATACCCAGAAAAAACCATTGGACTTTTAACAAAAAGACGTCCTATACCGTTATCATCCGGTGCTTTTATCAATATATCCACATTAGGAAATACTTTTCCTACAGAAGCTAAAGGCGCTGTTTGATCGGCGTTTACACTTATAAAACTCGCTTCTGACGTTCCAAAAAACTCATACAATGTCGCCATAGGCACAACCGCTTTTAATTGTTGATGCAATTCAGGTGTTAATTTATCTCCAGAGATGAAGACATTCTTTATCTGTTGCGTTTCACGTACGTGTTGAAGCCAATCATAGACCATCGTAGGTACGACAAAGAGTGTACATGGCTTGCCAAAATGTGCTATTCTGTTTGCGCATGTTGCGATATGGTAGTCGTTTTGTCCCATAAATGTGCGTCCATAAAATAGCGCGTACACGATAACATATAATGTTAAGGAATGCGCATAAGGACCTAGCGCCACCATTATAGGTGTTGGATCCTTTTTGTCTTCACATATTAAACATTCATTTTGTTCGAAAGAAGCGATCCATGAAGCTTCATCACGATAAAAAGCTTTAGGTAAACCTGTCGTTCCTGAAGTGAATCCGATATGAAGTAGGTTAGGTTGTCTCTCAGACACGCCTTCATATCCTGTACGACGTAGACCTTCCACATTCCAAATAAAAGAAATGTGATACTGCTTATGTAAAGCAATGCGTCGATTAGAAGACCACTTAGCGTCCATCACACAAGGCGTTGCCCCTTTCATCAATACTGCCAAATACGCAGTGACAAAGTCTTGTATTCGATCAAATGTCAACGCAACATAGTGCCCTATACATTCATTTGGGAGTTGTTGAGCGGCACTCGCAGCCTGATGATATAAGGCTTCATAATGAAGTTGTTCTCCGTCTATATATAATGCACATCTTTCAGGTTGCTTCCGTGCATAATTCGAAAGTCTTGTTAATAATTCCATCCGTCTCACTTCTTTGCTTACATTTTTTTCATTTTATCATATGTCTAAGGAACTAAGACATGAGGAAAGCATACACTAACCAAATGATACGTACCGACCAAATTCGGGCACTAACAAAAAACTTCTATCAAGCACTCAATTAGAGTACATTGATAGAAGTTAAGCACTAATATAATGGTTTTATTCTAAATTCGCATGATTATGTTGCATCGTCTCTTCTGAAACATTTAAACGTTGTTGCAAGTTCAACACAAAACTATCAAGTAATATTTGTGCACTTTGCTCAAACAAGCTGCCTAAAGGTTGCTTTGAACCTTCTGCGTCATATTTTGTACCTGCTGGAAGTTCAATGACGCCATCGGCAAGTTTGCCAATCGTCGACGCTGAATTTGTCATAATCAGAAATACTTCCGCTTCAACGTCTTTCGCTTTTTCAGCAAGCAATTTTAAATGTGCTGTGGTACCCGAACCAGAAATTACGATGAACATATCACCTTTTTGGATTGAAGGTGTCGTCGCTTCGCCTACAACATGTGTTTGTTTGCCAAGTTGATTAAGACGCATCGCAAAACTATTCGCGACAAACCCCGAACGTCCTTTAGCAGCTACAAAAACCCTATTCGCATCAAGGATTTTTTGCTCGAAATGACAAGCATGCTCTTCATGAATCGAACGTAACGTTTGTTCAATCTCTTTTAAAATCAATTGATAATTTAACGCTGCCATATTACTTACCTTCCATAATATCGCGACATTGTTTTGCCGCTGCTGCTGGATCGTCCGCGTTAGCAATGCCACCACCAACAATAATTAAGTCTGGATTTTCAGCAACTACTTCTCTAATTGTCTCTGGTTTAATGCCACCTGCGACCGCTACTTTAGATTGACTAATCACTGACTTCACTTTGCGTAAACTTTCAAGCGGAGATTGCCCTTGCGCTTGTAAATCATAACCAGTATGAACTGCAATATAGTCTGCACCCATAGCATCAATTTCTTTCGCACGTTTTTCTAAATCTTGAACTGCGATTAAGTCTACAAGTAATTGTTTGCCGTGCTTATGGGCTTCTTCAACAGCGTTTTTAATTGATTCATCTTCCGCTACACCTAGAATTGTCACCACGTCCGCACCGAACTTGATCGCTTGGCTCACTTCATAATCCGCAGCATCCATTATTTTTAAATCCGCTAATACTTTTACATCTTTATCATTAACATGTTCTTTTAAATGTTGCACTGCAGGGAGCCCTTCATTAATTACAATAGGTGTACCAATTTCTACAATATCTACAAAATCTGTCACTTTTTGAGCTAATTGTGCAGCTTCTTCTTTATTTAATAAATCAATCGCTAATTGTAATTCCATAAACCAGATCAATCCTCCATCTGTTTATCTTTTTAATTACAGTTACAGGATATACCTTACAATTTAGCGTTTCAAATGTTGCGCTTATTAATACGGCATCGCTTCATCATCAACAAACACTTCAACATTCGGGTGTTGATGTAAAATAGAGGCTGGTAAATCAGTCGTGATTTCTCCTGTCATCAATCTAGTCATGGCTTCTTTTTTAGATGTGCCTACTGCGACTAAAATAATGCGCTTCGCTTTCATAATAGATTGTAATCCCATCGAAATGGCTTGGCGTGGAACATTTGATTTATTATCGAAGTAGCGACTATTCGCTTCAATCGTACTTTCTGTTAAATTCACACAATGCGTCTCGCTATCAAATGGTGTTCCGGGTTCGTTAAAACCAATATGTCCATTTTGTCCTATACCTAAAATTTGAATATCTACAGGGCCTTTTTCATTCAACACACGTTCATAACGCTTAGCTTCTTGCGCGACATCTGAGGCCTCTCCATTTGGAATATGCAAAAATGATTCGGTGAACTTTGGATATTGATTAAATAAAACATCGTGCATGTAAGTATAATAACTTTCCGGATGGTCTGCACTTAAACCAACATATTCATCTAAATTAAATGTATGAATTCCAGAAACATCTAGTTGATTTTTGGATAACAAATCGACTAAATTCGCGTACATATCAACCATTGTTCCACCCGTTGCTAATCCAAGTCTCCCTTGTGGATGGCGCAACATATGCCGATAAAGTTCTGTAGCAACAAAAAACGATACATGTGCTTTTGTTCCTAAATTTGTAATGTTCATCGTCCTCACTCCCCGTTTAACGCATTTACAAATCGTCGCGTAATATCTCTTGGACGTGTAATCGCTCCTCCTACTACTGAAGCATGAACGCCTTTGTCTGTAACTATCTTTAACATTTCCGGCGTCATAACATTCCCTTCTGCAATTACCTTTTGGTTGACATGTGTTAACACATCATCTAAAAATTGAAAATCATTGGCATAAAGTACTTGTCCTTGTGTCTCTTCAGTATAACCGTGTAATGTTGTGCCAATGTAATCAAAACCTAAAGTTTCAGCATTTTTGGCTTCTGAAAGCGTCGCGATATCTGCCATTAATTCAATATGTGGGGCGCGTTCACGGACATATTTAACGAGTGTTTCTAAGTCTTCTTTAGGACGCTTACGTAACGTCGCATCCATCGCAATTACTTCGCAACCACTTTCTAATAATTCATCCACTTCTTTTTGTGTTGCTGTAATAAAGACATTTGAGCCTTCATAGTCTCGTTTTACAATACCGATAATCGGCAAATCTACTTCGTTTTTAATTGCTAAAATATCTTCTTTCGTATTTGCTCGAATACCTACTGCGCCCCCTTCTTTCGCAGCTAGTGCCATTTTGCTCATAATAAATGATGAGTGAAGAGGCTCATCTGGTAAAGCTTGACAAGATACAATTAATCCTTGTGGTAACATATCAATCGCTCCTTTAAATCTGTAAAATTTCTTCTACTTCGTTTTTTATCGTAGTCACATGCGGTCCATAAACGATTTGGACACCGTTCCCTTGTTTGATAACACCTTTAGCATCGGTATGTTTTAGTTGTGCTTCGTCGACTTTTTTCCCGTCCACTAAACTTACTCGTAAACGTGTCGCACAACAGTCGACAACGCTAATATTTGTTTTTCCACCTAACGCTTCAATAATTGTTCTAGCTCTCTCACTTTCATTAACACTCACTTTCAATTGTTCCGCTTCTCGCCCTGGCGTTTTAAAGTTCAGGTTGATGATAAGGAATTTGAAAATAAAATAGTACAAACAGAACCATACAACACCAATTGGAATAATAAAGAGATAATTGGTTTTAGCGTTACCTTGTAACACACCAAATAAAATAAAGTCAATAAATCCTCCGCTAAACGTTTGGCCTACTGTGATGTTAAATAAATCTGCCACCATAAAAGCCAATCCATCCAATAAGGCGTGAACGACATATAATAAAGGTGCCACAAATAAAAAGCTAAATTCTAACGGTTCCGTAATCCCTGTCAAAAATGAAGTCAATGCTGCCGATAACATTAAACCGCCTACTACCTTTTTATTTTCCGGTTTTGCCGTATGATAAATTGCGAGTGCAGCACCTAATAAGCCAAACATCATCGTAATAAAACGGCCAGACATAAATCTAGAGACGCCTTCAAAATATTGTTTCACATTGGGATCGCCCAGTTGCGCAAAGAAAATATTCTGTGTGCCTTGAACCAAATGACCTTTAACCTCAAGACTACCACCTAGCGCTGTTTGCCAAAAAGGTAAGTAAAATATGTGATGTAAGCCAAAAGGCCCTAACATTCTTAAAATAAAACCATAAATAAATGTCCCTATGATGCCTGTTTTATTCACGAGACTACCCGCTTCAAAAATAACACTTTGAATCAATGGCCAAATAAAAAACATCACTACCCCTACAAGAATGGCTACAAATGACGTAATAATTGGAATAAATCTTGAACCGCCAAAAAAACCTAAAAACTGGGGCAACTTCACTTTGTTATATTTGTTATGTAACATTGCTGTGATCATCCCTATTATAATACCGCCAAATACGCCTGTTTCCACCGTTTGAATACCTAAAACCATACCTTGCCCTTCTTTAGCAAGTTTCGTAGGTTCTGCTAAAGTGTCAGTAATGGTTAACAATGCATTCATCGTCGCATTCATAATTAGAAAGCCTACTATAGCAGCGAGCCCAGCTGTCCCTTTATCGCTTCTTGCCAAACCAATCGCCACACCTACTGCAAAAATAACGGGTAAATTTTGAAACACAATACTTCCCGCCGATTGCATTAACACAAAGAGATATTGCAAAAATGCAATATCCAAAATAGGATATGCTTTGACAGTATTTGGATTGCTTAAAGCGCCACCAATTCCGAGTAACAAACCCGCTGCTGGTAAAATTGCAATAGGTAACATAAATGCTTTACCAAATTGCTGAGCTCTTTCAAACATCGCTTTCATAACGTACATTTTCCTCCTTTCTCGTCCGATACTAAGTTCAATATACCACCATGAAAATAAGCGTCAATACGTATAGTTGTTTTGAAAAATATTTTCAATTATACTCAATTTAAAGGAGCGACTAAGATGAAACTTGAAAATCGTATTCAACATTTTTATCCTCAATTCACCAAGTCCGAACGACGTATCGCCGATGCTATTCTCCAATTCACAGACGTGAATCATGCTGGTACCATTCAAGCACTTGCACATCAAATTGGCGTATCTCCTTCAAGTATTAGCCGTTTTGCTCACAAATTGGAGTATGATAGCTTTCAATCTTTACGCTTTGCGATACAACATGAATTTCAAAATATCGTTATTGAAAATGCACCTGCCATACAAATTATGCATCAACATTATACTTCTATGTTGAATCATACAGGTGAATTTTTAGTACAAGCAGACCTTATCGCGCTTGTAGAAGCTATCGAACAAAGTCAAAAAATCATCTTTATTGGTATCGGTAGCTCAGGATTAAGTGCACAAGAATTTTATTTTCGCACTGTCCGCATGGGGTTTAATACAGTAGCGATTACCGACGCGCATTTAATGGCGGTCATAGGACAGATGTGCAATAAACAAACCGCAGTTATCGCCATAACGAATAGTGGACAAACAACTGAAATTTTAGACAGTTTGGCGCAGGCAAAACGTGGGGGTGCCAAAATTTTAACGTTGTCTCATTACAAAACAGCTGCGCTCGAAAGTATGAGCGATCATATTATTTTAACCGCCGACCGACACTATACACATGACCACTACTTTATCAATTCGCAACTTGCCACGCACTTTATCATCGATATGGTAAGTTATCACTTACTCCAGGATCGCAGACGTTTACAAAATTATACCGAAAGTTATGACACACTCGTTGCTAAGCGAAAACAGCCTCAACCCTAAAACTTCATTAATTTTGCAAGATAAAATGAGCAGAGATATACAAATCCAATACATTTTTTAGTAAAATAGACAGATAATCATATCAGGGAGGCAGTGAACGTTTTGCAACTTATTTCAGATGACAAGCTCCAAGCTTTATTGGATCAATATGCAAACCAACCTGTCTATCTACACGTTGAAACGACAAATGGTGCCTATGCGAATCATTTCGATCAACGTGTTTTCAATGCAGGTACTTTTTTACGTAATATTCAAGTCAATTATCAACACGCACAACTGAAAGGTGGCGGAAAAGAGCCTTACCGTATAGGTCTTAAATTAGAGCATCACGGTTGGGTATACGTCCAAGGATTAACCCACTATGAAGTTGATGATAATGGTGCGTTGTTAATTGCTGGTTTTAACTATGAAGGACAACTTGCGGCTGCTTTAGAAATCAGTCGACAAGCTTTTGAGATTTAGGGGGCACTTGTTATGGCAATGGAACAACATATATTAGTTATTTTTCCACACCCAGATGATGAAACGTTTTCGTCAGCTGGCACTTTAGCACGTTATGCGAGCGAAGGGGTTCCTGTCACTTACGCCTGTCTTACACTTGGCCAAATGGCTCGAAATTTAGGTAACCCACCTGTTGCAACACGAGAATCTTTACCACTTATTCGTGAACGCGAATTAGAAAAAGCAGCAGATATTATTGGGATTACGCATTTGCGCAAAATGGGCTTACGTGATAAAACAGTAGAGTTTGAGCCTCATGAAGAGATGGATGCGATGGTTCAACAATTAATTGATGAAACGCAACCTTCAACGATCATTTCATTTTATCCTGGCTATGCCGTACACCCTGATCATGAAGCAACGGCAGAAGCTGTCGTACGCACTGTAAAACGTCTCCCTAAATCTCAACGACCAAAATTACAACTTGTGGCCTTTAGTAATGATGCCGTTGACGAACTCGGCGAGCCTGATATCGTCAATGACATTTCTGAATATAAAGAACAAAAACTTAAAGCCTTTGAAGCACATCAATCCCAAACAGGACCATTTTTAGAACAACTTGCCAATCCTCAAGGTAGTGCTTCAGATGCACCAACAGATGCAGCAGCATTTTTAACTAAAGAAACTTTTTGGACATATCGTTTTGATTAAATTCAAAATAAACGAACACAGTCTATGCTTCAATGCGTTAGACAGAGCAAAATAAGTGGAGGAAGTAACATGACTGAATTTGATTTATCAACTAGAGAAGGTCGTTGGCGACACTTTGGTTCTGTAGACCCTACGCCGGGCACAAAACCAACTACAAAAGCAGAAATGACGGACCTTCAAAGTACACATAAAAACTTTTTATTTGAAATAGAAGAAGTCGGCATTAAAAACTTAGTCTACCCTGTATGGATTGATACATTTCAAACGGCAGGGAACTTCAGTTTTTCAACAAGTTTGACGCAAGATGAGAAAGGCATCAACATGAGCCGTATATTAGAAGCTGTAGAAGCGGAATATGATAATGGCCTTCGCCTTGAATTCGAAACATTGACGCAATTGTTGAATCGATTAAAGTCGCATATGAAGCAACATAGCGCGGGTGTAGATGTTTCAGGTAAATGGTTCTTTGAACGTAAAAGTCCTGTAACACAAATTAAAGCAATCGGACATGCAGATGTGACTTATGGACTTGCGGTAAGCGGTGATGAAACAACGCGTAAGGAACTTACGATGGAAGTTGCCGTAACGACATTATGCCCTTGTTCGAAAGAAATCAGTGAATACTCTGCGCATAATCAACGCGGCATTATTACTGTAAAATCATATATTAATAAAGATGCCACGCTTACAAATGACTACAAAGAAATTATTTTAGATGCTATGGAAGCCAATGCAAGTTCAATGTTATATCCTATTTTAAAACGTCCGGATGAAAAACGCGTTACAGAACGCGCGTATGAAAATCCACGTTTCGTCGAAGATTTAATTCGCCTAGTTGCAGCAGACCTTGCCGAACTTAACTGGTTAGACGGATTTGATATTGAATGCCGTAATGAAGAATCTATTCACCAACATGATGCTTTCGCTAAACTAAAATACCGTAAATAAAAAAAGCCTGAGTTTAGGAATGAGACGATGTCTGTTCCTCCACTCAGGCTATTTCTTTTATTTTAAATGCTCATATGGGCTATTGTTCGCAAAAGATAGAATTTGGTCAATAAATAGTTTTGCACGCAGTTGGAATTCTTCATTCGAAAGGTATAATGTGCCGTCTTCTAGCTTGTCATAATCTGAATCGTGTGTCGCAATTTGCGTAGGTACCGCAATACCTAGCAATGAACGTACAATTAATCTTAAATGTGACAATGGTTCCGCACTCACAATTCCTCCGCTATTATTTACTAATCCTACGGGCTTCATTTTAAAATGGTCCATATTCAAGTAATCCAATGCGTTTTTCAAACTTCCAGAATATGAGCCATGATAGTTAGGCGTTCCTAATATGAAAAAATCTGCTTCCATTGCAAGTGCTTTAAGTTGCTTCGCGTTATTTTGATACGCTTCAGGCACTGGATTTTGACCTGAAAAATCTAACATATGCAGTGGACGCTCTGCCAAGTCAAAAATCTCTACTTCATGATGATGTTCTTCTATTTGTCCTTTTAAAAATTGTGCAAGTGCGCGCGTATGTGATCCGGGTGATGCACTGCCAACAATAATTAAGCCTTTCATAATTTTAATGTCACTCCTATTCTTTTGATTCTTCGATGACATGGTAAATCGCTTTTGCGACACCACTCTCTTCATTCGACGTTGTTACAAATGATGCGTTCGCTTTAAGTTCCGGTAAGGCGTTCGCCATTGCGACTGGATAACCGACTACTTCTAACATGGATTGGTCATTGAGGTTATCACCTACTGCCATGACCTCTTTCATATCAATCCCAAGTTGATCCGCAATTGTTCGAACTGCTAACCCTTTTTGGGCATCCACATGTGTAATTTCAATATTACCTTTTGCCGAAGAGGAAACAGCAAGGTTCCCACTTTTTTCTAGTCGCGCTTTAGCACGATTCACTTTATCAATATCTACATCATGCGCGAGCACTTTCATAATTAATTCTCCAGGGATATCTTCAACTTGATCATAATTATCGACCACTTTTAAAGAACCTACATCAATACGATGTTGAATGTGCGCGCGAATTTTTTCGACATTAGGTGTTTGTCCTGTTTGTTTAGCAATATCAAGATAAATCGCTAAATCTCGCTCAGGGTCTTCAGTATAAATACCTAAATTCGTATAAACTTGATAATAAATTAGTTCTTCAGATAGAACATCACGAATCCTTTGATACAATTCGTGATTCAACTTGGATGTATGCATAATATCAAAGCTTTCATCTCTAATTTCAGCGCCATTCAAACAAATATAAGGCACTTTCAAGCCAGTAGGTTGAATTGGATCATTTGCTTCATAAAAAGCACGTCCTGTCGCAATGACTACTGTAATGCCTTGTGACTGCGCATATTGAATCGCTTTTATATTTTCTTCTGAAACTTCATGTGCTGCATTAAGTAAAGTTCCATCCATATCGGTTGCGATTAATCTTATCATCTTTTTACCTCACTCTTTTTTCTAACTCTAAAACATATGATGAAACGTCTAACGTTATTTAAATAACCTTTGTTAAAAAATCATTCTTTAAATACTAACGATACGAAATTCATTCTAACAAAATTTCGTTCAATTGTAATTATGATTTGTTTGTGCGCTTCTTTTCTTCACGTAATCGCTTAAAAAATTGTTTCAATAACTGACCACATGAATAAGCTAGTACCTCTGTTACTAGCGTCACGCGATGATTCATGCGTGAATCTTGTACTAAGTTCATCAAACTACCACTACATCCTCCTTTAGGATCTTTAGCACCATAAACAACTGTGTCAATTCGACTCATCACAATCGTTCCCGAACACATCACACAAGGCTCTAATGTGACATATAACGTACATCCTTCTAAACGCCATGTTCCGAGTTTCTTTGCGGCACGCTCAATTGCAAGATGCTCTGCATGTGCCATTGGAAGTTGAGACGTTTCTCGTAAATTATACGCCGTTGAAATAATGACGTCGTCTTTAACTACCACTGCGCCTATAGGGACTTCCCCCAATTTTTCAGCTTCTCTTGCCGCTTCAATTGCGACAGACATATAAAATTCATGACTTCTCATACAGAAACACCCTAACATATGATAAAATTTGTAATACTGATGAATATAAAAATTGGAGATAAAAAATATGGATAAACCCTTTATAGCAATTGAAGGACCAATTGGTGTTGGCAAGTCATCGTTAGCACACAAGTTGAGTCAATCTTATCATTTTTATGAAGCAAAAGAAATTGTCGGTGAAAACCCATTTTTGTCAGACTTCTATGAAGATATTTCTAAGTGGAGTTTTCAAACTGAAATGTTTTTCTTATGTCACCGTTACAAAGATTATCAAGATTTAGGTACGAAACACCAAGGTATCGTGGCAGATTACCATATTTATAAGAATAAAATATTTGCGAAAAATACACTGTCACCACAAGAATTTGATAAGTTTTCTCGCATTTATACTATTTTAACGGAAGATTTAAAAATGCCAGATTATATTGTCTTTTTAGATGCGGACCTTTTCCGATTAAAAGAACGCATTAAAACAAGAAATCGCGATTTTGAAATACATATAGAAGATGATTATTTACTTAACCTTAAAGCCGACTATCTTGCATATTACGAATCACTCCGTGATAGCGGTCACCATGTTTTACGCATTGACACCACACATCTTGATTTTGTAAATAATCCGACAGATTACGAAACCATTTTAGCGCAAATTAATACATTAATTGGAGGACAAGCACTTGAATAACTATGGAATTCCCTCAAATGCAGTGATTACAATTGCAGGAACGGTAGGCGTTGGTAAATCATCACTCACACTAGCCATCGCTGACAAACTTAAATTTAAAACATCTTTTGAAAATGTAGATCACAATCCCTACTTAGATAAATTTTATGATGATTTCACACGTTGGAGTTTTCACCTTCAAATATACTTTTTAGCAGAACGTTTTAAAGAGCAAAAACGCATGTTTGAGTATGGAGGTGGTTTCATCCAAGATCGCTCTATTTACGAAGACGTAGATATTTTTGCCAAAATGCATGAAGAACAAGGTACGATGACACCTGAAGATTTTGAAACGTATTCAAATTTATTCGATGCAATGGTTATGACGCCTTACTTTCCTAAACCAGACGTCTTAATTTATCTCGAATCCGATTACAAAAGTGTAATTAACCGTATTCATGCACGTGGACGAGAAATGGAAATGAATACCGATCCTGAATATTGGAAGAAATTATTTGCGCGCTACGACGCTTGGATTAACCAATTCAATGCCTGTCCTGTCGTACGTGTTAATATTAAAGAATATGATTTGTATGAAGATCCCGATTCAATCGATGCAGTACTTGAAAAAGTAGGACATATTATTCAAACACATCGTCAAGTAGACCAAAGACAATAATTTCGAGATGAAAACCCATTGAAACATGGATAACGTGTTTCAATGGGTTGCTTTTAATAAAAATTTTGGAAGTGCAGTCACATCTTTTAAAACGATATCCGCATCATCAAACTTCGCTTGGTTCCCAAGACCTGTACGCACTCCGACAGTGTATCTCGCTTGCGCATTTTTACCTGTTTTCATATCATTATCTGTATCTCCAACGATAATCAAATGCTCCCCCTTTACACCTTGGTTCCATAGTGGTTCAAGTATACGAGGATCCGGTTTTTCAAAGTTATCACCATTTGTAGAAATGACACTATCGAATAGATGTTGTAGTTGCGTACGCTCAAAAAAATATTCCATTCCCGTGCGATTGTCACTCGTTAAAATCCCTAAGCGATAACCTGCTGATTTTAATTCTTTTAACGTAGCTATAACACCATCGATGAACTCCACTTCAGGTTCACGAGTATCAATAAGCGCTTGACTCTTTTGTTGCGTAAATCGTGTTGTATCCTGTTTTGCATACTGATTAAAGACTGCTATCATTTCATCAAGTGTTCCGGATGCCATAATACTTCCAGGCGTAAAGGCATCATTTACGATACCCAAATCCGCTTTCACTGCATTTCTATCATCAATATGAAAATAATCACATACCGCTTCAACGAGTTGAATGCCAATCTTCACCCAACTTTTGTCAAAATGAATTAACGTACCATCTTTATCAAACATAATCCAACTTTCATTCGTCATGTATTGCACCTCCCATAGATATTGATGACGATACGTGCTCTACTTGTTTATCGGTTCATTTAAATAAATTTGTTGAATCGTTTCTAAGCTTGTGACTTCCGATAAGTCAATAAAATAAGGCGCTTGCCATTTTTGTGTGCGCAAAGCGGTCGCATTTAAAGCCTTTTCCCAACAAGGATAAACTCTGAATGCCATCTTCCCTTTTGTATGATCCGAAGATAGTATACCCTTTTCTAGCAACAGAGATTTAGGGAAGACAAACTGACCGTTTTTCGCCCCCTCAATCACATTAATAATTATTTTATCTTGCGACTCATTGTATTTAAATGGCACATTTTTGTTTTCTTTATTTTTTTGCCAAACAGCAACAAAGTACCCTTGTTTTTTAGGCGTTTTCTTCGCTAACCTACTTTTAAATGCAATTCCGTTTAATACAAAATCAAACGCCTCATATGTTTCATTCCAATTTTCAATTTTAATATTACTTAAAGTACCCCATTGCATCTTCTCAATGATTGTTCGTAAATATTGTATAGAAATATAATCGTTCATCATCAATGTCCTTTAATTTTATTATTCAACCTAGTTACACGCAGCTTATATCGTTTTAAATATAGGGATTACCATATTGTCGGCAATAGCGATAATAACCTTGTTGAATCATATACATTTTTCGTTCGATATTCTCAGGTGTATCAAATTCAATTAATTTCAAAATATGTTCCATAAATTCAATAGGTGCCGTCCCATTAGCAGTGACGAGATGACCATCTCTTATCGCTTGTGCTTCTATAAAAAACGACGCGTTTTCATACTGATTAAAACCTTTCCATAATGACAAAGCATTACCGGTATGTTTATAATCGTTTAAAAAGCCGTTTTTCGCAAGATAATCTACTGCCCCACAAATAGCACCTATCGGAATTTTATTAGCAAATGCTTGCTTAATAAAGTGATATAGCATTTCATTTTCTACATTCCACGTATTTCCACCAATGAGTATTAATAAATCGTAAGTTTCATCAAATTGCCCGATTTCATAATCCACCGTAACTGCGAAATTCCCTATGGATGTCACCGTTTTATTTAATGAGATTGTTTTAATTTCCCAATCCTCACTTTGATTTAGCATAGACGAAAGATAGGCACTTTCCCAATCTGCAAATTGATCTAACAAAAGAAATAACGCTTTTTTCATTAGTGTAGCTCCTCCTCTATAGCATCCTTTTAAGCATTCTAGCTCATTTTATGAATAAAAAATCGACATATGAAAAAAGAAACATTTGTCAACAACTATATCCATGTCTTATTTCTTCGCATTTATAGTTTTAAACACATTGCCCTTTCTGGGTTTTCTAAGGGCAATATATGCACCTACACAAGCTAATACAATACCGACTATGAGAGAAAGGCGCATCTGAGACTCTCCCATCAACACACTTGCTAGACCTCCTATAGCTGGGAACGTCGCCACCATATAACCACTTTCGGCAGCACCTATACTTTTGATTAATTTTAAATAAAACAACCATGCAAGAAAAGAAGCAAACACTGATAAATATAGCAATCCTACCCAAAAGTTGAGTACTTGAGGTAATATGTAAATGTCCCCTCTCACTAGCGTAAAACAACTTAAAAATACTACTGCACCTAGCATGCCTACCGTATTCGCCAAAATAGGATTTACATTCTTTTTACTATTATGTAACGACAACACATCACCTATCGAAGTCATCACAGTACCTAAGATGGCTAACAAAATACCTTTCACAAATCCACCAGATAAATGATCTAACTCAGGATATAAAATAACGCCTACACTTATTATCCCCAATAGGCCGCCGATATAAATCCGTCGAGATATTTTACTTTTAAATGCAACGCTGATAAATATAGGCGTTAATACTGCTTTCAATGAAAAAATCAAAGTTACAATGGCGGCCGTACTGTAAAATGTTCCATAATACAAAAGAAGATAACTGATTGTGAAATTACAAAGTCCAAAACCGAGTACGGTCAAAACGTTAAACTCTTTAAAACTTATTTTTTTAAACAACTTGTCAGTAAAACCGCAAATAAAATTAAAGCAATGATCGAGCGATATAACAGAGCCACTTCCAAAGAGACATGCGTTCCTTGGATTTTAACTGCTATAAAGTTCAACCCCCAAACCAACATACAAAACACATACATAACATAATTCATTACAAGCTATCCCCACTTTCCCCTCATTAGTTAGCACTTTTTAATTTAACGATTACTAGCTCTACGAAGAAACACATTACGCACATCGCTTTTCTACACTGTTTATCCCTTTCTTCGAGCACTGCTTCATTATATCGTAGCTCTTTCATATTATATTTTATTACAATAACTAAATTATAATAAGCAATTAACGTCAAATACTCTTATACTCCAATATTGCTAATACGTAACGACGGCGCATTTATTAGAATATCACTACTATTGATCCTCACTATCACTTGTAACGCTACTTACTTTTTCAAAGTCAAAAACAAAGTAAATTATTAATTTTAGCTTTTTGCAATAACATTGAAAAAAATTAGATGTGATGCGTTGTAAATCCGTTGTATTTCTACGAATAATATGCAATAATTTAAAAAATAAAAATTAAGAATGAGGTACAGTAATTGATAGATTATAGAGATTATTCAGAGGAATATAAAGTGTTTATGATTAGTATTGGGGCTTTAGACTGGTATAAAATACGCAAAAGCGTTGTAAAAACTATTGAAAAACTTACAAAACCTAACTTACCTGATCACTATAGTTATACATTTGTAGACGTTAATGAGGTAACAGTATTGTTAATTAAAACGCATTCACAGTTTATCCCAGACTTAATTAGAGCGCTTTGTAAAAAGAACATAGCTGTATATGAAGTTAAGCATGTTGAAGATAAAACAGCATGGTTCGATTAATATATTGATGTTGGTGTCGGAAATTGCATGTAAAGGTTTACTCGAATGTCAATAGCACCAATCGCATATTTAACTCTGCACTCGTGAACAAAAGGGTAAAACAGTAACCGAATTTGGCACTGTTTTACCCTCTCTTTTTGATAAACATAACTTTTTAGTATCTTGGTACGACTACTCTCCAACAGGAGGTTATATTTTCATAAATTATCGTCGTTTTATAACCATTGATATTACAGCGTTTTTATAGTTATATACTTCCTATTACTTCACATCACTTTATAAATAACGTATTCAAATACGTATTCACTGCCTGCATGTGTGAGATTACATATATTATTCTTTATCAAGAAATTTATTTCACAAAAATATATAATACATATACAAAAACTCAGCCCTACATCTTATGATGCAGGGCCTACAAACATATAGTTTATTTCCTTAATAACAATAATAAGGTAAAGTTTAGTAATTAGCAAGTGCTTCGCTAAAAAAATTATATACTGACTTAAATCGTTCATCATATATATGTTTATTCTTTCGAGCATACTCCATGAAATCATTGAGCTCATTAATTCTACGCTCTCTCATATTTTTATTCACAACTATTTTATCGTAAACATAAAGCATCGCTAAAATATCATGTATATTATAATTTGTAAGTCTTTTATCCAAAATTTGTTTACGAATACCTAAACTTTTCGCATATTCCGTAATTAATACACTTTTATTATTGCCAATAATTTGGTTTTTCAAAGCGATATTATTTAATATAGGAGTATTATGAGCAGCTTTATTTCTGATATTTTTTACAAATCGTACCGTTTTACTCAATTCTTTAAACTCGTCTATTTTATACGTATTATAGTAAAATTCAATGAACCAACATAAGTCACCAAATTGTATATGCTCAATTAAAAACCATATAGGTGTATTTTGTTCATACTTTTCATAATCTAACTTTCTATATGTGTCATAGCTTAAATATTTCATCATTTTTTTATATGGATTTTTTATTTTTGACATCTGTCTCACATAATCAAAAAAACATTTCACAACCTTGTAACCATCTTCATTTTCTAAATTTGTAATTGACCTCATAATATTTAATTTGATTGAGTGCTCAATGTCTAAACAAAATTTTATTATGATATAACGTAACCTCATATCTAAACTTGCTAAATCTACTAAATTTTTAAAATCAACCTCTTGATATCTTTCAACTAACTGATTCTGATGTCTAACTCTTTGTTTTGGATAGTTATCCACATAACTATTGAGCTTGTAATAATAATTTTTAAATTCTAATATTCTCATAGCTTTGGTTTCATTAATATACGTAAATTTTACACCTTTAAACTTCATATAAAGTATAAGAGATTTGTATGACAATGACATTATATAACCTTACCTTTTTTAGGATATTACACATATTATACATTAAAACTTACAAAATAGTGTTAGATACTTCTAATATTTTTAAACGCCACGTTATTTTCACTTTTTGGAACTCCGTTCTTTATCCTTAAAAGCTTGTGAGGTCATGTTTCATGACCTCCAACGTCTTCGGAAATCTTTGTACCAAAACAATAAGTTAACATTTCCCATTAGAGTATTGTTATATAAAGTAGAATTGTATTATTGTAATCTTGCAAAATCCAAAAATTGATTCTGCAAATGTGCTAATTTGTTTCATCAGATAAAAAATGAATTGATAAAGATTTTTGACTATTCTGTTTTTGTATACCTCGGAATAAATCATTTCTCTCTTTTCTTCCTGTCCCTCGTTTTGGCATCTCTAACTAGATTACTACCATAAAATACATTTCTAATTAACAACAGTTAGGAATAATATTCTGACACTTAGGCAAAACCGGTTAACTTAATGACGATTTTTATTAAAATGCTACTAAAGTGAGGGGATAACATGGATGATATTCTAGAAGATTTAAGTAAAGCCAAATGGAACTTTATTACTCTTGCTATTTCAATTTTTTCATATCTTTATTTGTCTAATATTTCAGATAAATTTGTTGCAAGATTTGGTAGCAAAGTTCATGTTAGTAATCTTTTGGTGGATGGATATATAAGCTCTACTATGCAGGTTTTAGCGCTTCTATTTACAACAATTGTTCTTTTTTGCTTAACAATATTTATTGCTTGGAGACTTTTGTCTATAACATCAATAATTCAAATGATTGTTTCAATAATTTTTATTTGTCTTACTTTTTCTTTAGGGGCTGTACCTTTTTTTGGAACTTTTTTGTTATTAATAATTGTCGGAGTACTAGTAATATTTTTGGCCAACAATATTTGAAAGCTACCCATAATGGTAGCTTTTTTCAGTTCCTTTTACTCCTGACATTAATATATTTCTCACTCTTCTAACGGAATATCTTCTATAAATGTTGGCGTTGCTATACTTACATCTAACTTCTCTGTAAACAAACTATGATACTTCCCTAACATATCTCGCGCCTTTAAACGGTCACTTGGCTTAATAGGTACTTCTACCAGCTCAACGTGTTCATTGTAAACAAGGTTTAAGCGTCCAGTATCTGGATTGCGTTCAAATGTACCTTTCTTCACTACAACCTCTTTCGTTTCAGTCTCATCACCTATTGCTGCATTCGTTAACAGATGGAACAGCTCTTTGGCAGTTAAGATGCTATCGTCCATCACTTTATCTTGTTGGCTTTTGATATATTCATCGACCTTTTCATTACGCAACAATCTACTTCCCGTCACATGTGCCGAATTTGGCGCATATCCTGCCATTATAGCACTTTGTGTTATATTTAATGTCTTAATATACTCATTGACAAAACGGACTTGTCTAGACGTTAATTCACTCATTCTATCACCTCCATCATTTTATCTAATAACTTAGC
Source organism: Staphylococcus ratti (assembly GCF_020883535.1). Taxonomy (NCBI): domain Bacteria; kingdom Bacillati; phylum Bacillota; class Bacilli; order Caryophanales; family Staphylococcaceae; genus Staphylococcus; species Staphylococcus ratti. The sequence goes on from NZ_CP086654.1 coordinate 2,079,910, forward strand.
AAACCATTGTCTAACTGATTCTGCGGGACACTCTAATACTTGACTAACATCTTTGTAACTACGCCCATGCAATAAGGCATCAAATATATAGAATTCTTTATCCGTAGCTACTTGGTCAACTATCATTGCTAAGTGATTTTTTAGAATATGATCATCTACATTATCTGTGGCTATCCATTCGTTTGTGTAGGTATAACCAATATTAAAGAAGTCATCTGTGAATGCGTCGTCATGAATTTGTTCGTAATAGTGAAATATAAAGTCTTTTATTTGCTGCTTATCCATTATCACACCACTTTTAAATACTCTTTCCGATGATATTTATTCGCACGTTAGACTTCGTGTCCAATTCTCCAACGAAAAATGGATAAGCTATGTCAAAAACATAATTTCAAGAAGATAAAGATACACAGCTTTAGACATACACATTGCTCACTCTTGTTTGAAGTTGGCTTGTCTATTCAAGAAGTGCAAGATAGATTGGGTCATGGTAATATAGGGACAACTATGGATATCTACGCTCACATTACAGAGAAACAACGTGATCAAATTGCTGAAAAGTTTGCGAAATACATCAATTTTTAGCATTAACGTATTCAAAACGTATTCAGTCAAGAAATTCAAACAAAACAAAAAAGCTAGAAACCTTTTTAAAACGGGGTTTCTAGCTCATCAGACATAACTTTTTAGTATCTTGGTACGACTACTCTCCAACCATATGGATCTTCTAATTTACCACTTTGGATACCTGTATAATGATCATAAAGCTTTTGTGTAATTGGACCAGTTTGATTGTTATTGATGCTTATTTTTTCATCTTTAAACTGTAACTCACCCACTGGTGATATAACAGCTGCCGTACCTGTACCGAACACCTCTTGAAGGCGACCTTCTTTATGGTATTGATAGAGTTCATCAATAGCGACACGACGCTCTTCTGTTTCATATCCTAATGATTTTGCAAGTTCCAATACCGTTTTACGTGTAATACCTGGAAGAATACTGCCGTTTAATTCAGGTGTAACTACTTTGTTATCGATAACGAAAAAGATATTCATACTTCCCACTTCTTCGATATATTTTTGTTCTACACCGTCTAACCAAAGGACTTGGTCAAAGCCTTCTGCATTCGCATTAGATTGGGCAAGTAAACTTGCCGCGTAGTTGCCTGACACCTTCGCATAACCTACACCACCGCGTACTGCACGTACATATTCATCTTCAACATAAATTTTTGTAGGTCTTAATGAATCGCCGCCATAATATGAACCTGATGGAGATAAAATAATTAATAAACGGTATTCATGTGAAGGATGTACGCCTAAACCTTCTTGTGTCGCATAAACGAAAGGACGTATGTATAACGATTGTCCTTCTCCTTCAGGAACCCAATCGCGCTCAACATCAATCAATTGTTTCAGACCTTCCAATAATAATGCTTCATCAATTTCTGGCATTTTCAAACGTGATAATGACATATTAATTCGCTTAAAGTTTTCCTCTGGTCTAAATAAAACCACTTCATCACCGTGCTTATATGCTTTTAGCCCTTCAAATACCGATTGACCGTAGTGAATGACTTGTGCTGCCGGAGCAAGTTCTATAGGACCGTAAGGAATAATCTGTAAATCGTGCCATCCCTTATCGATTGAATACTCAAAGCTAAGCATATAGTCTGTAAATACTTTACCGAAAGTTAATTTGGACTGATCTGGCTTTTCTTTAAGTTGTTCTCTTTGTTGAAATTGAATCTTATCTGACATGATTATTCCTCCTATTTAGATGTAATATATGCATTATATCAATGTGTATATTACAATTCAATGTATTTTCTGAAAATTAAAATTAATCTAACTTTCAGAAAACCCTTTCGCATTATTGCTTTAAATACAACACGCCGGACTCTCTAAATATTATACAAACTTTAGAAAAAATATGAAAATCATTAGAGACACAGTCATAAAAATGCCAAAAACAACATCCCATTAAGCGCAGTTCAATCCAGACAGCTACTGTGCTTTTTATATTCAACGCTCTATCTATGATGCGGGACAGAAATCTATTTGATTTCGTTGTCCCGCCCCCACAAGGCTGACTAGGATTGAATAAGCTATTAAGCGCGATTCAATCCAGACAGCTACTGTGCTCTTTGTATTCAACGCTCTATCTATGATGCGAGACAGAAATCTATTTGATTTCGTTGTCCCGCCCCCACAAGGCTGACTAGGATTGAATAAGCTATTAAGCGCGATTCAATCCAGACAGCTACTGTGCTCTTTGTATTCAACGCTCTATCTATGATGCGGGACAGAAATCTATTTGATTTCGTTGTCCCGCCCCCACAAGGCTGACTAGGATTGAATAAGCTATTAAGCGCGATTCAATCCAGACAGCTACTGTGCTCTTTATATTCAACGTCTATCTATGATGCGGGACAGAAATCTATTGATTTCGTCGTCCCGCCCCCACAAGGCTGACTAGGATTGAATAAGCTAACTAGCGCAGTTCAATCCAGACAGCTACTGTGCTTTTTAGTTTTATATGTTAAATTATGCTTTATGTGTTTCTTTATCTTTAATCGCTTCAAGCATACGAGTTGTCATCGCTTTGAGGTCGTATTTAGGGTTGAAGCCCCACTCTCCTCTAGCACAGCTTGTATCAATGCTATCTGGCCAACTTTCTGCGATACCTTGACGTACAGGATCCACGTCGTAGTCTAATTTAAAGTTTGGCATATGTTCTTGAATTGCTGCTTTAACCATTTCTGGTTCGATGCTCATTGCACTTAAGTTATATGCATTTCGGTTAATTAACTTGCCACTATCCGCTTCCATTAATTGGATAATTGCTTCAATCGCATCATCCATAAACATCATATCCATATAAGTATCTTTAGCAATATAGCTCGTGTACTTACCTTCACGTACAGCTTTGAAATAGATATCTACGGCATAATCTGTTGTCCCGCCGCCTGGTTCTTTGACGTATGAAATTAAGCCTGGGAAACGTACGCTACGTGTATCTACACCAAATTTTGTGAAGTAGTAATCACATAATAGTTCCCCGGATACTTTATTAACACCATACATCGTATTCGGACGCTGAATCGTTACTTGTGGTGTATTCTTTTTTGGTGTATTAGGGCCAAATGCACCGATAGAACTTGGCGTGAAAAATTGTAAGTTGTGCTTACGTGCAACTTCTAATGCATTAACAAGGCCACCCATGTTTAAATGCCAAGCTAAAAGTGGTTTTTGCTCCGCTGTTGCTGATAAAAGTGCTGCCATATGCATCAATGTATCTGGTTGGAACTGCTCGACTAATTGTTCCATTTTATCTGCATCAGTCACATCTAAAATTTCAAATGGTCCTTGAGCTACAATAGAGCCTACTTCTGGTTCACGTATATCTGTAGCTAATACATTTTCATTACCATAAATTTCGCGACATTTTGCAACAAGTTCTGTACCAATTTGACCTAAAGCTCCAGTAATAAAGATCTTTTTCATAAATATTCATTCTCCTAACTGTCTTTTCGAGACGGACATACGTCTTTGAATTACACTCATTTCCTCAATTTACAGAACAATTATATCATTTAAGCGCTTACTTGTACATCTTGAAAAAACAAAGAAAGGAGCATCAAGCCCCTTTCCTCGAGAACTGAACGCCAGTATCTCTAGAACAGAATTTTAAAAAGCATGCGTACGTTTCGACAATCGTGTCGCGCTTTTCAAATTCTATGTGCTTTTACCCCAATCTTGTATCGCTTCATTTATTCAAATTATTCGATGACGTTAAGTTCTTTTCCTACACGCTCATACACTTCTAAAGCTTGGTCTAACATTTCTTTAGTGTGCGCTGCAGTAGGCATGTTTCTTACACGTCCTGTACCGCGTGGAACTGTTGGGAATACGATCGATTTAACGTATACACCTTCATCCATTAAACGTTTACTAAATTCTTGCGTTTTCTTTTCATCACCAATAATTACTGGTGTAATTGGTGTTTCAGATTCACCGATATTAAAGCCTAAGTTTTTCAAACCGTCTTTTAGATAATTCGCATTATCCCATAATTGATCATGCAATTCTGTAGAAGCCATTAATTTTTTCACAGCTTCAGTAATCGCTTTTGTATCTCCAGGCGCTAAAGATGTAGAGAATAAGAACGGACGAGATTGTGCTTTCAACCAGTCGATTAATTGTTGCGAACCTGCTACATAGCCACCAACAACACCGATGGCTTTTGATAATGTACCGATTTGGAAATCCACTTTATCTTGTAAGCCGAAATGTTTAACTGTTCCTGCACCTTTACCCATAACGCCTGAACCGTGAGCATCATCAACATAAATCATGATACCTAGAGGTTCACAGATTTCTACGATTTCTGGTAATTTCGCCACGTCACCGTCCATACTGAAAACACCGTCAGTAATATACATGACTTTGTTGTATTGACCTGATTCAACAGCTTCTTTTGCTTTTTGACGTAAATCATCCATGTCAGAGTGGTTAACGCGAATAATTTTAGCTTTCGATAAGCGACAACCGTCGATAATCGAAGCGTGGTTAAGTTCGTCTGATAAAATCGCATCATTCTTGTTCATTACAGCGGAAATTGCAGCCATATTACAATTAAAACCTGATTGATATGCAATAGCGGCTTCCGTACCTTTAAATTCTGCTAATGTTTGCTCGAGTTCATCATGTAAATCTAAAGTACCATTAATTGAACGCACTGCACCTGCACCCACACCGTGTGAGTCAATCGCATTTTTCGCCGCAGTTTTAAGATCTTCATCTGTCGCTAATCCTAAGTAGTTGTTTGAAGACAAGTTGATATACGTTTTACCTTTAATTGCAATTTCAGGACCATTAGCGCCTTCGATTGAATCAATTTCGTTATATAGGCCATTGTCTTTAAGATAGTTAATATTTTCTTCTAAAAAGTCATTTAACTTTTGAACCATATTCTTTCCCCTTTCAACTATAAATCATCTTAATCATAACGCATTTTGTACAAACTTCAAAGCATGTGTATAATATAAAAATAAGTATTTAGTGAAGGAGTGATCACATTGACCGATTGGTTCCAACTTGCGCGTGAGAAAGAGGCTCAAATGATTGAAACACGACGCTATTTACACCAATATCCTGAAGTTTCATTTTTTGAAAAACATACGCATGCATTTATTGTCCAACGTCTTGAAAAACTCGACTTTGAAATTAAGGCGCCAGTTGGACAAAATGGTATCATCGCTAAAATATCAGGACGCGACGATGGGCCAACCATTGCGTTACGTGCTGATTTTGACGCCCTTCCGATTGAAGATTTAAAAGATGTGCCTTATCGTTCAAAAGTGCCAGGTGTTATGCATGCATGTGGACATGATGGCCATACCGCAACATTACTTACCGTGGCCGAACTGTTACATGAACATCAATCTAAACTAAAAGGGACTGTTGTCTTATTATTTCAATATGGTGAAGAAGTCACACCCGGTGGTGCACAAGAAATGATTGCTGATAATGCACTAATGGGCGTTGATAAAGTTTATGGTAATCATTTATGGAGTGGTTATCCTACAGGAACGATTCATACAAGACCAGGCCCGATGATGGCACAGCCAGATGAATTCAGCATTGTCATTCACGGTAAAGGCGGTCATGGCGCAAAACCGCATGAAACAATTGACCCTGTCGTGATTTTGGCAGAATTTATTTTGAGTACGCAAAAAATTGTTTCGCGTACGATTGATCCAGTAAAACAAGCTGTTATTTCATTCGGGAAAGTTCAAGCAGGTGAAGCAGATAATGTAATTCCAGATTATGCCATTTGTCGTGGGACAGTCCGAACGTTTGAACCTGAAGTTCAAAATCATATTTATCATAAAATGGATAAATTGCTCCAAGGGCTAGCTTTAGCAAACGATATGACGTACGAATTTGATTATATTAAAGGCTATCTTCCTGTTTATAATCATGCTGCTTCAGCAGATATTGTTAAACAAGCCGCAAATCGTCTTAACTTTAGATATCAAGATTCTGATTTAATGATGGTAGGTGAAGATTTCTCATTTTATCTTAAAGCACGTCCAGGCGCATTTTTCTTCACAGGATGTGGAAGTCCTCAGAAAAATAGCGAATGGCCACATCACAGCCCTCATTTTGATATCGATGAATCTGCCATGAAATATACCGTAAGCACGTTTATGCAAATTTTAGAAATTGAAAATGTCATATCCTAATTCACCTTTTTAGAATGACAACAAGACTATAAACTACTACAGTAAATTTTCAAAATTGAATAGCTTCTAAATATATGGGGGAGCGGTTGTCTCGCCCCTTTCCTAGATGTTAAAGCGCAAAAAAAGAGTTGGCATAATGCCAACTCTTTTTTTATCTATAAAGATAAATTGAATTATTTTTCGATTTCAGTTACAACGCCTGATCCTACAGTACGTCCACCTTCACGGATAGAGAAACGTGTACCGTCTTCGATAGCGATTGGAGAAATTAACTCAACGTCCATTTCTACGTTATCGCCAGGCATAACCATTTCAGTACCTTCTGGTAAGTGAACAACGCCAGTTACGTCAGTAGTACGGAAATAGAATTGTGGGCGGTAGTTAGAGAAGAATGGAGTGTGACGACCACCTTCGTCTTTTGATAATACGTAAACTTCAGCTTTAAATTTTGTGTGTGGTGTGATTGAACCAGGAGCAGCTAATACTTGACCACGTTGTACGTCTTCACGAGCAACACCACGTAATAAAGCACCGATGTTGTCACCAGCTTCAGCGTAGTCTAATAACTTACGGAACATTTCTACACCAGTAACAGTTGTTTTAGAAGATTCTTCAGTTAAACCGATGATTTCAACTTCTTCACCAACTTTGATTTGACCACGTTCAACACGGCCAGTAGCAACTGTACCACGACCTGTGATTGAGAATACGTCCTCAACAGGCATCATGAATGGTTTGTCAGAATCACGTTCTGGAGTTGGGATGTACTCATCTACAGCTTCCATTAATTCTAAGATTTTAGCTTCATAGTCAGCGTCGCCTTCTAAAGCTTTTAATGCAGAACCAGCGATTACAGGAATGTCATCACCTGGGAAGTCGTATTCAGATAATAAGTCACGAACTTCCATTTCAACTAATTCTAATAATTCTTCATCGTCAACCATGTCAACTTTGTTTAAGAATACAACTAATGCTGGTACACCAACGTTACGTGATAAAAGGATGTGTTCACGAGTTTGTGGCATTGGACCATCAGCAGCTGATACTACTAAGATACCGCCGTCCATTTGAGCCGCACCAGTGATCATGTTTTTAACATAGTCAGCGTGTCCTGGGCAGTCAACGTGAGCATAGTGACGTTTTTCAGTTTGGTACTCGATGTGAGCAGTGTTGATTGTGATACCACGCTCTTTTTCTTCTGGAGCGTTGTCAATCATGTCGTATGATTGTGCAACTGTGTCACCGTGTTTCGCTAATACTGTAGCGATAGCAGCTGTTAAAGTAGTTTTACCATGGTCAACGTGACCGATAGTACCAATATTGGCATGTTCTTTTGAGCGATCGAATTTTTCTTTTGCCATTATGAAATCTCTCCTCTTCAAATTAAGAATTAATATTTTAAATATCTCTCATGAAAGTTACTCACCTTCATGAGATAGATAATCTTTATTACCTTTATAAATCATTTTACCGAAAAAATCAATTTTAAAAGAAGGTAAAGGGATGATAACGCCCCATTAGACAGTTATCTCATAGACGGGTTGGGTAATCTATTATTCACCTTTGTTCTTTTTAATGATTTCTTCTGAAATTGATTTAGGTACTTCTGCATAGTGATCAAAGTACATTGTGTAAGTACCGCGACCTTGCGTGTTAGAACGTAATGAAGTTGCGTAACCGAACATTTCTGAAAGTGGTACGAATGCGTTAACAACTTGTGCGTTACCACGTGGTTCCATACCGTCTACACGGCCACGACGTGCTGTAACGTCACCCATGATGTCACCCATGTACTCTTCTGGCATTTCGATTGTTACTTTCATCATTGGTTCTAAGATAACTGGATCACATTTTTTAGCAGCTTCTTTAAGTGCTAATGATGCAGCAATTTTGAAGGCCATTTCAGATGAATCGACATCGTGGTATGAACCGTCAAATAATTTCGCTTTTACATCGATTAATGGGTAACCAGCTAAGACACCATTTTCCATAGCGTCTTTAAGACCTTGCTCAACTGATGGAATGTATTCACGTGGAACTACACCACCAACGATAGCGTTTTCGAATTCGAAACCAGCACCTGTTTCGTTAGGTGTGAATTCGATGTGAACGTCACCGTATTGACCACGACCACCAGATTGACGAGAGAATTTACCTTGAACAGCAGCCGCTGATTTGAACGTCTCACGGTAAGATACCATTGGCGCACCAACGTTTGCTTCTACGTTAAATTCTTTTTTCATACGGTCAACAATGATGTCAAGGTGAAGTTCACCCATACCACCGATGATAACTTGACCAGTTTCTTCGTCTGTGTGCGCTTTGAATGTTGGGTCTTCTTCTTGAAGTTTCACAAGCGCTTGAGTCATTTTGTCTTGGTCTGCTTTAGATTTTGGTTCTACTGATAAGTGGATAACTGGCTCTGGGAATTCCATTGACTCAAGAATGATGTCATTTTTCTCGCCACAAAGCGTATCACCTGTACCAGTATCTTTAAGACCAACAGCAGCTGCGATATCACCAGAATATACAGTGCTGATTTCTTCACGAGAGTTCGCGTGCATTTGTAGGATACGACCTACACGTTCACGTTTACCTTTCGTTGAGTTTTTAACATAAGAACCTGAAGTTAATGTACCTGAGTACACACGGAAGAATGTTAATTTACCAACATAAGGGTCAGTCATAACTTTAAACGCTAATGCTGCGAATTCAGCACTGTCGTCCGCTTTCGCGATAACTTCTGCTTCAGGATCGTCTGCACGATGACCTACGATTGGTTTAACATCAAGTGGTGATGGTAAGTAATCGATTACGGCATCTAACATTAATTGAACACCTTTGTTCTTAAATGCAGTACCACATAATACTGGGTAGAATTCAACATCAGTAGTAGCTTGACGGATTGCGTCTTTAAGCTCTTCTACAGAAATTTCTTCTCCACCTAAATATTTTTCCATTAAGTCATCGTTTGTTTCAGCTACAGCTTCGATTAATGCTTCACGCGCTTCTTCAGCACGGTCTTGCATATCTTCAGGAATATCAGTTTCCTCGATATCTGTACCTAAGTCATTGTTGTATTTGAAACATTTCATTGTTACTAAGTCAATGATTGCTTGGAATTCATCTTCAGCACCAATTGGTAATTGGATTGGAGCTGCGTTTGCTTGTAAACGGTCATGTAAAGTGCTTACAGCGTAATCGAAGTTTGCACCCATTTTATCCATTTTGTTTACGAATACAATACGTGGAACACCGTATGTTGTTGCTTGACGCCAAACTGTTTCAGTTTGAGGTTCAACACCTGATTGTGCATCAAGTACTGTTACCGCACCATCAAGTACACGTAAAGAACGTTCTACTTCTACTGTGAAGTCTACGTGTCCTGGTGTATCGATGATGTTTACACGGTGATCGTTCCATGCAGCTGTAGTCGCAGCTGATGTGATTGTAATACCACGGTCTTGCTCTTGCTCCATCCAGTCCATTTGTGAAGCACCTTCATGTGTTTCACCAATTTTGTGGATACGTCCAGTGTAATAAAGAATACGTTCAGTAGTAGTCGTTTTACCAGCATCAATGTGCGCCATGATACCGATATTACGCGTGTTCTTCAAAGAAAAGTCTCTTCCCATGGGTATTCTTTCTCCTTCCAGAATAATAGGATAAATATGATTAGATATAGCTTTACCCTAAGCAAAGTCATGACAAACGTTCAATATGCGATAAGCACGTTGCACGTTGACGATGTCTTTAAAGCTCAGGGAGTAGGCATCTATCTTACCAACGGTAGTGAGCGAATGCTTTGTTCGCTTCAGCCATTTTGTGCGTGTCTTCACGTTTCTTAACGGCACCACCAGTGTTGTTAGCAGCGTCTAAGATTTCGTTAGCTAAACGCTCTTCCATAGTTTTTTCACCACGAAGACGCGCATAGTTTACTAACCAACGTAAACCTAAAGTAGTACGACGCTCTGGACGAACTTCTACAGGTACTTGGTAGTTAGAACCCCCTACACGGCGAGCTTTAACTTCAAGTACTGGCATAATGTTGTTGATAGCTTCATCGAAAACTTCCATCGCATCGCGACCTGAACGTTCTTGAACTAAGTCGAATGCAGAATAAAGAATACGTTGAGCTGTTCCACGTTTACCGTCTAACATAATCTTGTTGATTAATTTTGTCACTAACTTAGAGTTGTGAATTGGATCCGGTAACACGTCTCTTTTAGGTACTGATCCTTTACGAGGCATAATACAAGTCCTCCCTTCCTATTATAGTTTATTTATTCTCTATCAGTCATAATCACTGATGAATTTTTACATTATCTTAACCTTATTTTTTAGGTTTTTTCGTTCCGTATAATGAACGACCTTGCATACGACCGTCAACACCTGAAGTATCTAACGCACCACGTACGATATGGTAACGTACACCAGGTAAGTCTTTTACACGTCCACCACGTACAAGTACAACACTGTGTTCTTGTAAGTTGTGTCCGATACCAGGGATGTATGCGTTGATTTCGATGTTGTTTGATAAACGCACACGTGCATATTTACGTAACGCTGAGTTAGGTTTTTTAGGTGTCATAGTCCCAACACGTGTACACACACCACGTTTTTGTGGAGAGTTTAACTTCGTGAATTGTTTCTTTTGACTGTTGAAACCTCTGTTTAAAGCAGGTGAGTCAGATTTCTTTGACTTGCTTTGTCTTGGTTTACGTACTAATTGGTTAATAGTAGGCATTATGTGTCCTCCTCTCTCAATTTTTAATCCCACACATCCAGGTGGTTCATTTTTGGGTTAAATAAAATTTAGTAAGCTTTATATACTTACTAATCTCATTTCAACAAAGCAACCACAGTTGCCTTTACATTGATACCAATATATTCTCCTAAAGCCTTTTGGCTCTCGTAAAACGTAATTGGTACGTTATTTTGATTGGCAAAGCTTAACACGCGAGCTAAGAGATGCACATTAACATCTTCGCCGATGATCAATTGTGATACGTTATGATTCTTTAACGCTTTAAGCGTCTGTTTCAAACCAACAACGTAGGTATGTTTGTTTAAGCGTGTGACTTTTTCATTAGACATTTGCATATCCTCCAAAGTACTGCTTGCATCAACCTTTTCTATATTATCATTTCAATACTGTTACGTCAACATTTTTTAAGTGATAAAACAAAAAAGTAAAGGCGCAGCAAGTGATGACTTCACTGCGCCTTTTATGCTATCGATTATTCTGTCACAAAGTGCTCTTGCGTATCGATAGTTGCTTTTTCTTTTTCAATATCTACTTGGCTATAACGTTTCATACCTGTACCAGCTGGGATCAGCTTACCGATAATAACGTTCTCTTTAAGGCCAAGTAAGTCATCACGTTTACCTTTGATGGCAGCGTCTGTAAGTACACGTGTTGTTTCTTGGAAGGAAGCTGCTGATAAGAAACTTTCTGTTTCAAGTGATGCTTTAGTGATACCTAAAAGCACTGGTTTTGCCGTTGCTGGGCGTTTACGTTCTTTAAATGCTTCGCGGTTAGCGTCTGTAAAGTGGTGAATATCCACAAGAGAACCTGGTAATAATTTCGTATCACCAGCTTCGATAATACGCACTTTACGTAACATTTGACGAACCATAACCTCAACGTGTTTATCGTCGATTTCTACCCCTTGCATACGGTATACTTTTTGAACTTCTTTGAGCAAGTATGCTTCTGTCGCTGTAAGACCAGCAACAGCTAAGAAGTTTTTCGGTTCGATTGAACCTTCCGTTAATACTTCACCACGTTCTACGGCTTGTCCAATTTCGACTTTAAGACGAGATGTACCAGGTGCAAGGTATGAACGTGTTTCATTCGCGCCTTTAACAACAATTTCTTGTTGTCTGTCTTTACCAATTGTAATGTTGTCAATCGTACCTTCGATTTCTGTAATCACGGCTTGACCTTTAGGATTACGTGCTTCAAAAATCTCTTGGATACGCGGTAAACCTTGTGTGATGTCGCTACCAGCTACCCCACCTGTGTGGAATGTACGCATCGTTAACTGCGTACCTGGTTCACCGATAGATTGCGCAGCGATTGTTCCGACTGCTTCACCTACTTCGACTTTCTCACCTGTCGCTAAGTTTTTACCATAACATTTTTCACATACACCATGGCGCGTATTACATGTGAATGCAGAGCGGATATACATTTCTTCGATACCAGCATCTGTAATTTCTTTAGCAATATCTGGTGTAATTAATTCGTCTGGACGTATGATGACTTCATCTGTTTCTGGGTGACGAATTGTTTCTTTAGCGTAACGTCCTTCAATACGCTCAATAAACGGTTCAATCATTTCAGTACCTTCTTTAATGTCTGAAACAAGTAAACCACGGTCAGTACCACAGTCTTCTTCTCGAACAATAACATCTTGTGCCACGTCAACAAGACGACGAGTAAGGTAACCTGAGTCCGCTGTTTTAAGGGCTGTATCGGCAAGACCTTTACGCGCACCGTGTGTAGAAATAAAGTATTCTAATACGGTTAAACCTTCACGGAATGATGATGTGATTGGGAGCTCGATGATTTTACCAGATGGGGCAGCCATTAATCCACGCATACCTGCCAACTGTGTAAAGTTAGATGCGTTACCACGGGCACCAGAGTCACTCATCATAAAGATTGGGTTTGTTTTTTCAAGTGATTGCATTAACTCTTCTTGAATTTGATCTTTGGCGTTTGTCCAAATCTCAATAACAGCGTTGTAACGCTCTTCTTCAGTTAATAAACCACGGTTGAATTGTTTTTGTACACGTTCAACGAGTTTTTCTGATTCATCAAGAATTTCTTTCTTGTCTGGTAACACGACGATGTCAGCTACACCAACTGTAATACCTGCTTTTGAAGAGTACTTGAATCCTAAGTCTTTCATTAAGTCAAGCATCATTGATGTATCAGTAATGCTGAAGCGATTGAACACTTCTGCAATGATGTTACCTAAGAATTTTTTGTTGAATGGTGGTACAAGTTCCGTTTTTTCAAAGTATTCAGCTAAGCCGCCCTCACCAAGTTCAGAAGCATCGACAAAGTATTTATCTGGTGTGTTCTTTTCAAGGTTTGTAGCAGATGGTTCATTGATGTATGCAAATGAATCCGGAATAATTTCATTGAAAATCACTTTACCTACTGAAGTCGTTAAAATCTTACGGTTTTGCGCTTCAGTAAATGTTGGGTTATTGAATGAAGCTGCTTGTACCCCAATACGTGTATGAAGGTGAACATAACCGTTCGCATAAGCTTTAATTACTTCATTCGCATTGTTAAATAATAAACCTGTGTTAACCGCATCTTTACGTTCTAAAGTGAGGTAATAGTTACCTAATACCATATCCTGAGATGGTGTAACAACTGGTTTACCATCTTTCGGGTTCAAGATGTTTTGTGCAGCCAACATTAACATGCGGGCTTCGGCTTGCGCTTCTTTTGATAAAGGTACGTGAACCGCCATTTGGTCACCGTCAAAATCCGCGTTGTATGCTGTTGTAACAAGCGGGTGAAGACGAATCGCACGACCTTCAACCAATGTTGGTTCAAAGGCTTGGATACCTAATCTGTGAAGCGTTGGTGCACGGTTAAGTAGCACTGGGTGTTCTGTAATAACATCTTCTAAAACATCCCAAACTTCATCTTCTGTACGTTCAATTTTGCTCTTCGCATTTTTGATGTTTGTAGCAATTTCACGTTGTACAAGTTCTTTCATTACGAAAGGTTTGAAAAGTTCTAACGCCATTTCTTTAGGTAAACCACATTGATACATTTTCAAGTTTGGTCCTACTGCAATAACTGAACGTCCTGAGTAGTCTACACGTTTACCAAGTAAGTTTTGACGGAAACGTCCTTGTTTCCCTTTTAACATATGTGACAATGATTTTAATGGACGGTTACCTGGACCAGTCACTGGGCGACCACGACGGCCGTTATCAATTAATGCATCTACTGCTTCTTGTAACATACGTTTTTCGTTTTGGACAATGATGCCAGGCGCACCAAGATCTAATAAACGTTTCAAACGATTGTTACGGTTGATAACACGACGGTATAAGTCGTTTAAGTCACTTGTCGCAAAACGTCCACCATCTAATTGCACCATTGGACGAATTTCTGGTGGAATAATTGGAAGTACATCTAAAATCATCCATGCAGGATTGTTGCCTGAATTACGGAACGATTCAACAACTTCTAAACGTTTAATCGCACGTGTTAAACGTTGGCCTGTCGCTGATTCTAGCTCATCGCGCAACATTTTCAACTCTTCGTCTAAGTTGATTTCTTCTAATAAATCTTTAATCCCTTCGGCACCCATTTTCGCAACGAATTGACCAGGGAATTTATCGTAATACTCACGGAATTCAGCTTCAGAGAGTAACGTTTTCTTGTCTAAACCAGTTGGGCCTGGATCTACTACGACGTATGAAGCGAAATAGATGACTTCTTCTAACGCACGTGGAGACATATCCAATAATAAGCCCATGCGGCTAGGAATACCTTTAAAATACCAAATGTGTGATACAGGCGCTGCAAGTTCAATGTGACCCATGCGTTCACGGCGTACTTTTGATTTTGTAACTTCAACACCACAACGGTCACAAATCATCCCTTTATAACGTACACGCTTGTACTTACCACAACTACATTCCCAGTCTTTAGTCGGTCCAAAAATACGTTCACAGAACAGACCGTCTTTTTCTGGTTTTAAAGTACGATAGTTAATTGTTTCTGGCTTTTTAACCTCACCGTATGACCAAGAACGGATTTTTTCAGGTGAAGCGAGTCCTATTTTCATGTAATGGAATTTATTTACATCAATCAAGGAGCCTACCTCCTTTATTTTAATTAGCTGTGCTAGTTGATTGATCCTTAAAACAATGGCAGATGTGCATATGCGTTAGGAAAGTAGCGCCTAAGCGGCATAGAAATCGTCTTGAAAAACGTGCTTATCACGTACACGCTTTCCAAGCTACGTCTCTTTGCCAATATGAAATCGATTTTCTACTTCCTAGCACATTGCATACGATTTATCTCACAGATTATACAAAAATTACTCTGTTAAATCTTTTTGTGATTCTGGAACACTAGATGGTTGCAAATTGACTTTGCGATCAGGAACGTCATCCTCTTCTAAATCACGCATTTCAATTTCATTATCTTGTTCGTCCATCACTTTAACATCTAGACCTAAACTTTGAAGTTCTTTCATCAATACTCGGAATGATTCTGGAACGCTTGGTCTAGAAATATTTTCACCTTTTACGATAGATTCGTAAGTTTTCACACGTCCTACAGTGTCATCTGATTTGTACGTAAGAATTTCTTGTAATGTGTATGCTGCACCGTATGCTTCAAGTGCCCATACCTCCATCTCACCAAATCTTTGTCCACCGAATTGTGCTTTACCACCAAGTGGTTGTTGCGTAACGAGTGAGTAAGGTCCTGTTGAACGCGCGTGTAGTTTATCATCAACCATGTGCGCAAGTTTCAACATGTACATAACCCCTACAGAAATACGGTTATCGAATGGTTCACCTGTACGACCATCGTAAAGGACTGTTTTACCGTCACGTGCCATACCAGCTTCTTCGATTGTTGACCACACATCGTCGTCGTTGGCACCGTCAAAAACTGGTGAAGCAACATGAATACCTAAGTTTTTAGCAGCCATACCTAAGTGTAGCTCTAATACTTGTCCGATATTCATACGTGATGGTACACCAAGTGGGTTTAACATGATATCGATTGGACGTCCATCTGGTAAGTACGGCATATCTTCTTCTGGAACGATTTTAGAGATGACACCTTTGTTACCGTGACGACCACACATCTTGTCCCCTACATGAATTTTACGTTTCTGAACGATATATACACGTACCAGTTGGTTTACACCTGGTGAAAGTGAATCATCGCCATCTTCACGATTGAAAACTTTAACATCAAGAACGATACCGCCAGCACCATGTGGCACACGTAATGATGTATCACGCACTTCACGTGCTTTTTCACCGAAAATCGCGTGTAAAAGACGTTCTTCTGCTGTTAATTCTGTAACCCCTTTAGGCGTAACTTTACCAACTAAGATATCGCCATCTTTTACTTCTGCACCAACATATACGATACCGCGATCATCTAAGTTTTTAAGTGCATTTTCAGAAACGTTTGGAATATCTCGCGTAATTTCTTCTGGTCCGAGTTTCGTGTCACGTGCTTCAGATTCGTATTCTTCAATGTGAATTGAAGTATAGACATCATCTTTCACTAGACGTTCACTCATAATAACGGCATCCTCATAGTTATAACCGTCCCAAGTCATGAAGCCGACAACAACGTTACGACCTAATGCCATTTCACCAAGCTCCATAGAAGGACCATCAGCAAGAATTTCGTTTTTCTCAACGACATCTCCTACGGCAATAATAGGGCGTTGGTTGTAACATGTACCAGAGTTTGAACGCTTAAATTTCGCTAATGGATAGCGATCTAATTCGCCTTCAATCTCTTTGCCATTTTCTTCAATAAGGCGACGGACAAGGATTTCGCTTGATTGAACATGTTCTACACGACCACGGTGTTTTGCAAGTACTGCAGCACCTGAATCACGTGCGGCAACATGTTCCATACCTGTACCTACAAATGGTGACTCTGGGTTTAATAAAGGTACGGCTTGACGTTGCATGTTCGCACCCATTAATGCACGGTTAGAGTCATCATTTTCTAAGAATGGGATACATGCCGTCGCAGCAGAAACAACCTGCTTAGGAGATACGTCCATGTAGTCCATTTTCTCTTTTGCCATTGTTGTATTGTTACCACGGAAACGACAAACAATTTCGTCATCAATAAAGCGACCATTTTCATCTAAACGAGAGTTCGCTTGTGCTACAACGTAACTGTCTTCTTCATCCGCTGTTAAGTAATCAATTTGATCTGTAATCGAATTTGTTTCAAGGTCTACTTTACGGTATGGCGTTTCAATAAAACCAAATTCATTGACACGTGCATAACTTGAAAGTGAGTTGATTAAACCAATGTTTGGACCCTCTGGTGTCTCGATTGGACACATACGACCATAGTGGGAGTAGTGTACGTCACGCACTTCCATTTGAGCACGTTCACGTGTTAAACCACCAGGTCCTAACGCAGATAAACGACGTTTATGTGTTAATTCTGCTAGTGGGTTAGCTTGGTCCATGAATTGTGATAATTGAGAGCTACCAAAGAACTCTTTTACAGATGCAATCACCGGACGGATATTAATCAGTTGTTGTGGTGTGATTGAATCTGTATCTTGGATAGACATTCTTTCACGCACAACACGCTCCATACGTGATAAACCAATGCGGAATTGGTTTTGAAGTAATTCGCCTACAGAACGTAAACGACGGTTACCTAAATGGTCGATATCATCTGTATAACCAATGCCATGTAATAAGTTGAAGAAATAAGACATTGAAGCCACAATATCTGCTGGCGTAATACATTTCACTTCTGAATCAGGGAATGCATTACCAATTACTGTTGTAGTACGCTCTTCATTATCGTTAGGTACGTAAACTTTAATGGATTGAACTTCAACAGGTTCATCAACAATACTATTTGGAAGTTCGTAAACTTGCGCGTTAGCATTTGATTCTAAAACATCCATAATCTCGTCTAATTTACGACGATCTAAAACTGTGCCCTCTTCAGCAACAATTTCACCAGTTTCAGTGTTTACGATAGGCTCAGCTAATTTTTGATTGAATAAACGATGTTTTAAATGTAATTTTTTGTTTGCTTTATAACGTCCTACGCTAGCTAAGTCATAACGTTTAGGGTCAAAGAAACGAGAGTATAAAAGACTCTTCGCATTTTCTACAGTTGGTGGTTCACCTGGGCGTAAACGTTCATAAATTTCAAGCAATGCTTGTTCTGTATTTTCTGTGCTGTCTTTTTCTAATGTATTACGTAAATATTCGTTATCTCCGATTAAATCAATAATTTCTTGATCTGTAGAATAACCTAATGCACGTAATAATACAGTTAATGGTAACTTACGTGTTCTATCGATGCGAACGTATACAACATCTTTAGCATCTGTTTCATATTCCAACCAAGCACCGCGGTTTGGAATTACAGTTGCATCATAGTTCACGCGACCATTTTTATCTAATTTTTCGTTGAAGTATACGGATGGTGAACGTACTAATTGAGACACGATAACGCGTTCTGCACCATTGATTACGAAAGTTCCAGTTTCAGTCATTAATGGGAAATCGCCCATGAATACTTCTTGGTCTTTCACTTCGCCTGTTTCTTTAATAATCAAGCGTACTTTCACACGTAAAGGTGCCGCATACGTCGCGTCACGGTTTTTTGATTCTTCTAAGTCATACTTCGGTTCACCTAATCTATAATCAACAAACTCTAAAGAAAGGTTACCTGTGAAGTCCTCAATCGGAGAAATGTCGCGAAGCATTTCTAAGAGTCCTTCTTTTAAAAACCATTCATATGATTTTGTTTGAATCTCAATTAAATTTGGTAATTCTAATACTTCTGAGATTCTTGCGTAGTTTCTACGTTTACGATGTCTTCCATATTGGACAAATTGACCTGCCAAACAGATTCACCCCTCAAAAATTGTGTGCCTCTTTTATAAAAAGTCTTATGTAACAAGACAAAAAGAAAACGGTTGTTCACTATATGATGACACCATTTTCTATTCTGATTACGTATTTATGAAATGTTACAATGAAACTTTAGCGGTAAAAGTACACACTTATTGAACATAATTTTTTCATCTTAATACTTTATCATATATAGAGGATTAAATCAACCCTTTATACTCTTCAAAATGTGATAACCTTTACTGTTTTTGATAGATTCAACATTCCCAAAAACAGCTTCCATTTTCTTCTTCGCTGAAGGCATACCTTGTTTCTTTTGAATCACTACGTACAAAGCACCTTTAGCTTTAAGACAAGCATGGGCATCTTCTAATATTTTGTGCACGACTTGCTTGCCTGCTCGAATAGGCGGATTTGTTAAAATATAATCTGCTTGCGCTACTTCAATTGCTGATAAACCATCACTTTCCAACACTTTAATATTATGGATGTCGTTTAGACGCGCATTTTTTTCTACTAAAGCAAGTGCACGATGGTTGACATCAAGCATTGTAACCTCATCATATGGTGCCACTTTCGCAAGCATTAAACCTATCGGCCCATATCCGCACCCTACATCAATAATACGTTTCACTTCGCCGGGAGGATGAGCGTTTAGAAATGTTTGAATTAATAAATCAGAACCGAAATCAACACGTTCTCTAGAAAACACACCTGCATCTGTCGTTAAAGTAAGTTGCTGGTGCTCTGTTTCATAAGTGAGTGTTCGTTCGTTCGATTCACTGTCTGGATGTGAATCATAGTAATGACTCATCGCATTCACACCTTTTTAGTATAATATTGATAAAACCCGCTATTTACATGAAATAGCGGGTTTTCACTTATCAAAAGAATTATTTTAATTCTACTGAAGCGCCAACTTCTTCTAATTGTTCTTTAAGTTTTTCAGCTTCTTCTTTAGGTAAACCTTCTTTGATTACGCTTGGAGCGCCGTCAACTAATTCTTTAGCGTCTTTTAATCCTAAGCCAGTAGCTTCTTTAACTGCTTTAACAACTTTGATTTTTGAAGATCCAGCTGAAGTTAACTCAACATCAAATTCAGTTTTTTCTGCTGCTGCTTCTCCACCTGCTGCACCTGCTGCTGCAACTGGTGCTGCTGCAGTTACACCAAATTCTTCTTCAATTGCTTTAAC